>NZ_JAUOEV010000009.1:0-168279 GCF_031932135.1 Shewanella vaxholmensis | reverse complement strand
ATAGCTTTTCCCAGCGTGCATCGGTTAGCATAAGTCTTGGCATGGCTTGAGGTTATGGTTACTTTTGGCGAAGCAAATTATAACGTCTTGCCATGCTGTCTAAAAATTACTCTCGAAAGATCAACAGACCCTAGTAGCCATGAACCAGTAGCTTTGGACTATTGGTTCTGAACTTTGGCAATGAACCATTAGCTATGGGCGTTAACCGAACTTAGAGGCTGGCCCTAAGCTCGGTTAGCTATTCATTCGGTTCGGTATAACTTCGGTTTGGTTTTATTGGTGTGAGTTCAGCTAAGGCTTTGTATCATTGAGTTAAGTTGATTCCCTTAACTTAACTCAATGCTTTGCCAGTTAACCTTCTGTCGTACCTAGCAGTTTTGGTACTTGCGGTTGCTCAGCAATATCTGCCGGCTTGCTTTCTTGGCTCACAACTTCATCGAAGTGATATTTAAGTAACTTAATATCCAGCTGCTTACTGCCTTTTTCAAAATGTGTTAACCGCACGGGCAGGTAGGCTAAGTCTGGCGCCATCCAGAAGAAGGTTTGGCGTTTTTTATTGTCACGCACCACTTCAATTTTGACTGTGTCGTAACTGCCACTGTCGATGTTCATCCGTTCTCTGCCAATCACATGGAACTTGTATTCATCCAGTTCGTTGTCTTTGACCATCTTGTAGTCAAGCGCTTCTTTGCCCGCGGCCATATCGAGCCTGAATTGCAATTGCACCATTAGCGGATCGAAAATCTCGCCTTCATAGGGGAATTTGCCTTTCTCGTCTTTATAACGGGTGTGAATAAAGCCCTGCGCTTTGGCGAATGCGGTTTGCTCTGTGTAATTCGGGCCGACACCTTGGCGCTGCTGTAAGTAACGCAAAGGGCTGAGTTGACTATTTTCTTGAGTAAACTCACTCAAAATGTGGCGCACATCGGTTAGCAATAACAGGCTAAGATCGCTGTCAAAACGATACTTATACACCCCATCTTCTGGATTGGGCAGCGTGTATTTGGCTTTACCGAGTTCGATATCCCCATAGTTGACTTGGTATTCGGCTGTCTGCGGCGTGAGCGGCGTCGGCGCGGCTATGGCAAACATACTTTGGGTGAGGGCAGTTAAGCTCACTAATAATGTGGGAATGGTACGCAAAGAATGCTCCTTGGGTCGCAGGTTTTCACCTTGTATCACTACAAAACGCTCAGTAGTGGTTGATAAAAAAGTGTCGAGTAGCATGCTTACTTACACAGTTCAGGGTAAATCAGTTCAGCGTAAATCAAAAATCGGAATCGACTGTTAGCAGGTTATAGCCGAGGCCGACACTTCTGTAAATAGCGATGTAAACAGTTTATGGATCAGTATATTAAACTAAAATGGCATTGCCATGACTAAAGTGACCAGATCGGGACGCCACTGGTACTCAGACAAACTAACTTTGCCGCAGTTCACTGTTATCCCTTCGATTCTTAATAATTCCATCTGTTCCTGAAAGGAGACTGAATTTTTCTCGAAGGAGATTTTACCCTGACTATTGAGGACTCTGTGCCAAGGCAGAGACAAATGCTCGGGCGCAGATTTGAGTGCCTTGGACACATAACGTGCTCGCCCCGGTAATCCCGCATAATCGGCAATTTTGCCATAACTGCTGATTTTTCCCTGCGGGATCATCGCAACGATATGCCAGATTTTTGCCATGGGAGACAAGTCAACCGCTTGCGGCTGGTGACTCGCTAAATCCTTTTCATCTTGTTTATCTTTTTCAAGATAGCGATACAGCGGCGATTTGTCTTTTGGAAACGATGCCATTGAATAGTTGGCCCTCAGCTAAATGCGTGTTCATGCTTAGAAAATCAGGCTTAAAAGGTCACACAGTAAAAGTCGCCCGCGACGAGGTTGCGCTAGTGTAACGGCAAAGTCTGGTTTAGCGGAAGAAGTGAGGGCATTAAGCGTTCAATGGATTATGCATTACTCGACATTTTTTATCGACTATCTCGATTGCTAACAAAATATTTAAACTGTTTTTAGCTTAAATATTGTGTAAATGGTCAAATAGTCCATAATAGCGCCAATTTTTTTGACTCGATGAGAGAAGATAACTGGCATGGCTGTACTCGATATTCTAACAATTCCCGATGAGCGCCTTAAACGTAAAGCGCAACCTGTAAAAGATATTGAAGCTGTTCAGGGATTTATCGATGATTTAATCGAAACCATGTATCACACGGATGATGGTATCGGTTTAGCGGCAACGCAAGTCGGCAGTACGGATGCGATTATCGTGATCGATTTATCTGACGGTCGCGACCAACCTCAAGTGCTGATCAATCCTGAAATCGTCGAAAAGTCTGGCGAGTTTGTGGGTGAAGAAGGGTGTCTGTCGATCCCCGGTTATCGCGCTAAAGTGTCACGTTTTGAGAAGGTCAAAGTGACCGCCTTAGACAGAACGGGCAAGGCTATCGAAATCGAAACCGATGAGTTTTTAGCCATAGTATTACAGCATGAAATCGACCATTTACATGGCAAAGTGTTTATCGAACATTTATCCATGTTAAAACAACAGATTGCGCTTAAAAAAGTGCGTAAATACGCTTAAGCCTATTGCATAAAAGCGTGCACAAAAAAGTGTATGAGCGCGCTGATTTGCCTGTTGCACCTCCTGACTAGCCGCATTTTATGATGCGGCTTTTTTGTATCTAAAATTGGTATGTAAAACCTGAGTTTGGATGTCTTTGACTTGATATGTGAACATAACGACTTGTTTTAACTGTAATGAGTGGATAAGGTAGCCAGCAATATCCGCTAGCAATAAATTCAGTAGCATCATTAGCGGCAGTGTATGGATACGGTAGGGAAACAGATGAAACTCAAGATCATAACCAGCGGCATAATCTCACTCGCAATGCTTTCACTCAGTGGCTGCAGCGCGTTTTTTAACGGTAATACCACAGATAAAAAGGCGGTATCGAGTAGCTTAGTCGAATACTTATACCCAGATGAGAAGAGCCGCCAAGCCCAGCAGCCATCCTTACCTGTACTGCGTTTGCCAATTACCGTCGGCATTGCTTTTTTACCTTCATCCCATTGGCAAGCTGATGCCATAGACAGTCGCGCCCAAGTCGCTTTGCTCAACAAGGTGAAACAATCCTTTATTAAATACGATTATATCGATCGTATTGAAATCATTCCGAGCACCTATCTTAAAAATGGCAAAGGCTTTAATACCTTACAGCAAGTTGCCCGCCTGCATGACGTCGATGTGATGGCGCTGGTATCTTACGATCAATTGATGCAAAGCCACGAGAACAAATCCGCCATTCTTTATTGGACTATCGTGGGCATGTATTTAATTCCTGGCAACGAGAATGCAATCCAAACCTTTGTCGATACTGCGGTGTTCGATATGCGCAGCCAAAAGATGTTATTTAGGGCGCCGGGCATTAATCAGTTAACTGAAAGTTCAACCGCTGTTGGCGTGACAACAACTTTAAGGGAGAAATCCTATGAGGGTTTTGATCTTGCGGTGAACGATATGATAGTCAATTTAGACGATGAGCTCGCCCGCTTTAAAACACGGGTTAAAGAAGAGCACGTTGCCACCATAGAACATAAACAAGGTTACAGCGGCGGTGGCAGCTTATCGCTATTGATACTTTCACTCCTGGGGATTTTTGCGCTGCGCCGTTTAACGATTTGCCGTGAATAAAAAAATTAAGCGCCAATTAAGATCGTTAAGGATGAGCAAATTGAGGTTTGCTTTGAATCAAGACGTGAGCAAAAAGTATATAAAGTTGAGCACAGGCTCTGGTTATCAACTTACTTGTAGTTAACGTTCTGATTTTATTTTTAAAGTGGTTTGCAAAGGCTGCGGTATTGCGTCGGACACCACTTACGCGTGCGCGATACATTAGGCGTTTAACAAGGAGAAAAATTAAATGGATTTAAATTCACTATTACTGTTTGCAGTTGCTTGCCTTGCTATCAATCTTATCCCTGGACCCGATGTTATCTACATTGTATCTAACACAATGAAAGGGAAAATGATCAGTGGGCTTAAAGCTGCGATGGGTTTAGGTGTGGGTTATTTTGTTCACACGCTTGCTGCTAGCTTGGGATTATCTGCCATCATTCTCAGCTCAGCGTTGGCTTTTAGTATTGTGAAGTGGTTGGGCGCCGCGTATCTAGTGTATTTAGGCATTCAAGCGTTAATATCAATGTGGCGTGGCAACAATAAAATGGTGGTCGATGACAATAGCAAACCAAACGGCAACGTATTTTTCCAAGGCATTGTCGTTAGTGTACTTAATCCTAAAGTCGCTTTATTTTTCCTCTCTTTTTTGCCGCAGTTTATTGACCCGTTAGCAGGTTCAACGTCAATTCAGCTGTTAACCCTTGGTCTTATTTTCAGTTTGTTAGCGACCCTGTGTAACGTCCTCTATGCGTTGGCAGGAAGCTGGGTATTTAGTCGGCCCAATTCCCAGCGTTATTCCAGAGCCTTAGAGGGGATATCAGGGGTGTTGCTTATTGGCTTGGCCAGTAAAGTCATGACCAGTGATAGATAGTTTTTTCTTAAGCAGTTTTTCATAAGCCACCCATTCTAATTTAGCGATGACTCCTTGGTGAGTCACCCTTTTCTCAACTAGGCTTAGTGTCTGTTTCCCCACACAAGGAGTGTGATGATGCCACAGCCAAGGAGAACTCAAATCAGTTTGGAAGATACGCCTTTTTATCACTGTTGTAGTCGAGTCGTTAGGCGTGCCTATTTGTGTGGTGAAGACCATTTCTCTGATAAAAACTACGACCATAGACGCGAGTGGGTAGAGCAGCAATTACTTAAGCTGGCTCAGGTTTTTGCTATTGATGTCGCTGCTTATGCGGTAATGAGCAATCATCTGCACTTGGTACTCTGCGTGGACATTTACCAAGCTAATCAATGGAGTGATAGGGAAGTGCTTGAGCATTGGCATCAGGTATTTAAAGGGACTGAATTAACACAACAGTTTGTCCAAGGACAAGTTGTTGAAGCCCATGACGTGGCTAACCTTAAGCACCATATCGCCCTCTATCGCAGTCGCTTAAGTGATATATCTTGGTTTATGCGCGCCTTAAATGAACCCATCGCTCGCAAGGCAAATCAAGAGGATAACTGCACAGGACGTTTCTGGGAGGGGCGTTTTAAATCCCAAGCCCTACTCGATGAGGCGGCAGTACTTGCATGTATGACCTATGTCGACCTCAACCCTATTCGTGCTCAACTAGCCACATCACCAGAAACTTCGAACTTCACCAGTATTCAACTGCGTATCCGTGCGGTATTGGCAGGCAAACAACCCGAAACCTTACTGCCTTTTATCGCTAATGAGCGAGACAATATGCCTAAAGGGCTGTCCTTTGATGTACAAGATTATCTGCAACTGGTCGATGATACCGGCAGAATTATTCGCGATGATAAATGCGGAAGTATCAGTTCGAGCAGTGCTAGCTTACTGAGTCGCCTTAATATTCCGCCTGAGCATTGGCTTAAGCTCACTCACCATTTCGGGCAGCTATTTAAAGGTCCCGTGGGTACTGTGCAAGAACTTACTTGTTACTGCGAACACCTTGAAAAGCGACGAAGGCACTATCGACATAGCTGCCAGCATTTAATGGCAAGCTGAGCCATTTAGAGATAGTCCACATTCAGAGATAGTTCAGCGCCAAACTTCACTCATCCATAGCAGTGGAGAGCCTGACTCGAACTAAATCGCCCCAATTCCTGCTGACTATTGGAAAATCAACAAATAACCAGCGATACCCCCCGAAAACCTGACTTTTCAATCTAAGCCACAAACCGTTTGGTAAACGTAGCTTCGATGTTGTTGGTTATTTTTATATTATGGGTGGCTTGTAAAAAAGAGCTGCTTGTAAAAATGAGCTTGTAAAAAAGACCTCTTGGAAAAAGACTTTAATGGTTAAACAAGGACTAAAAATCATATCCTCATAAAATAGGGGAGTGCGATGAGGGCGATGCCTATGGCGATAAGTAATGCGAGATTGGTGACAAAATAAGGGTAAATCATCAGGGTGAGACCTACGACTAAAGGGATGGGGGCGGCTTGGCGTTTGCCGTAGGTGAAAAAGCCAAGACCAATGAGGCTAAAGACCAAACTCCATAGTAATAATACGGGATTATCAAACACCTTGAGTTCCTCAGTGGCTAACCTAGCTAGACTTTGACCTTATCCTAGCGTCAAATTGGTTAAACGGCAGTGTCGCTTGGTTCAGTCTAATCCTAAATCATTCCCGTGGTAATTAAGCTTTGTTCATCTCATTCTCTGCTCTGAGGCTCAGCTTGATTCGCGCTATAGTTCATATAATTCTAAGGGGAGGCCGTCGGGATCGCTAAAGAAGGTGAATTTTCTGCCTGTGTATTCGTCAATGCGGACGGGTTCGACGATGATGTGATGGGAATGAAGATGTTCGATGGCGGTTTCAATCGATGCGACGCGAAAGGCAAGATGCCTCAGTCCACAGGCTTCGGGATAGCTGGGGCGTTTGGGGGGAGTGTCGAATGAAAACAACTCGATTTGACTCTTATCCCCGAGCTGTAAATCGAGTTTATAGGAGCGACGTGCCTCACGGTAATGCTCTGCGAGTACGCTAAGACCAAGAATAGTCACATAAAAATGTTTGGACTTTTGATAGTCGCTGCAAATAATCGCTGCATGGTGAATGCCGAGTAACATCGCTTTCCTTTGTGATTTTTAAAGGGTAATCAAATAAGATAGAAAGGTTTGAGAGTATAACGGTTAAAAAATATAGCGTCACAGTTTAGCGTGACGCTATCGGTCGATTTCAATTTTTAGCTCACCTTGGCTTGTTGCTCGTTTAATTTTCCAGCTCGAATATGGCTGAAGACAACGGTGCAAGTTGCATCTGAACTAGACCTTCAGCTTCCTTAATGACTAACTTCGCCGCATGATCTTCGAGTAAATCCATAAGCGGAAATACGCCGTCCTTTAATTGCCACTGACGGATAAGCTCTTTGGGTAGCTTGAGCTGTAAGGCTTTTGATTTGGTCTGACTGAAGTTACTGACAATAATCAGCTTTTGAGTCTGCTTTGAGGTCTCAGATATCACCTCGAAGCGGGTAAAAGCGAAGGTGCTGTCGTCATAGCCAGTTTCGTGCACGGCACTCTTTTGAGTATTCATATTTTGAGTGCTGTTACTATCAGTCGCATCACCCTTGCTGCGATTTGAGGCATCGAGTGAATAGTATTGTCCTAAGAGTGCGGGCGTGGTTCTGCCAGTGCTTAACGTTAATAGCTTTTGATAGTAAGCTCGCAGTGATGTTTCTTGCTGTGTCGATTGTCCACCATCAAACTTACCATTGTTCATCCAGCGCTGATGGGCAGGGACACCAACATAGTCAAAAATACTGGTGCGTGATGCGTGACCAAAGCCTGGATTGTCGATGGCGGCTTCTCCCACTTCTTGGCCAAAATACACTAACGTTGGTGAAGTGCCTATCGTTGCCGACACTACCATGGCTGGTAGGGCGTAGTGTGGATTTACGGCTTGGGTCTCTAGGGCGCTATTCGTTGGTTTATTTGTTTGTAGCGATGCTAAAAATGATGCATTACCAATACGTTGCTCGTCGTGGTTCTCTAAAAAGTGCAGCATGTGGGATTCAATATCGTGCACTTTTGCCTGATCCGCCGCGATATTAGCTGTGCTGGTTTTACCCGCCATCACGGCTTTTAGGGTGTCGTAAAGATCGACCTTATCGTACAGATAATCCATTTTTCCAAGCTGGAGATAATCTCGGTACAACTTAGGGTTATAGACCTCGGCCAAGATAAAGGCATCGGGATTAGTGTGTTTTATCTGGCTGTTGAGGTAACTCCAAAACTCCACTGGCACCATTTCGGCCATATCGTATCGAAACCCATCGACACCTTTTGCAAGCCAATATTGGGCAATCTGATTGAATTTAATCCAAGAGCTTGGGATCTCGGCTAAGTGTTGTTGCCAGAAAGCGTAATGCTGCACCTCAGTAAAAGTGGCGAATTTGGCTGGCAGGCGAGGGAAGTCATAGGTGCTATCGGGGCGTACGCCGTAATTGATTTTAACTGTCTCGTACCAATCATTAGCATCGGGCTTGGCTAAGCGTGAGCCATTTCCAGTCCACTTTGCGGGAAATTCGTCGAATTTACCGTCACTTAAGGGGTGAGTTTCTCCGCCCAGCGGTTTAAGCTCTGCGGGTAAGCTTGGCACCTCAAAGGCATGCGCTTGTCCTTTCGTTCCCTTCACACTGTTATCAACGACGTAATAGAAGTTGTTGTTTTTGGTGTACTCCAGACTGGTATCATCATCTTCGCCAAAATCGCGCACGCCTTGGGGTTTACTGACCGATTGATAATGGCGCGCCACATGGTTTGGCACAATATCAATAATCACCTTTAAGCCATGTTGATGGGTACGGGCAATGAGCGCCTCGAACTCGGCTAAACGGTTGGCAGGATTGACCGCCAGATCGGGGTTGACGTTGTAGTAATCTTTGACTGCATAGGGTGATCCTGCGCGGCCTTTGACCACATCGGGATCATCTGCACTTACGCCAATCTCGCTGTAATCACCAATCAAGGCATGGTGCGGAACGCCTGTGTACCACACATGGGTGACGCCTAGGTCCTTGATGCTATTGAGTGCAACATCGTCGATATCATTAAATTTGCCGACGCCGTTGTCGGCAATTGTGCCCCAAGGTTTATTCGTTGGGTTTTTATTGCCATAAAGGCGAGTAAAAATCTGATACACCACAGGTTTTAGCGTCATAACCTCACTCTCTGACTTTGGCTGTAACTCATTATCAAGCGCCTGCGCCGATGCATTTACATTGGCCGATAAGCAAAAAAGCGAGGCAGTTAATAAAGCTGCACTAGATAAAGAGGCATTAAACAAAGACTGTAGACATAAATTGAGTGATGAATGCCGCGACTGTCGGCGCTGCGGTGCTTTTGCTGCTTTGGACAGTAAAGCCATTATGGGAAATTTAGCCGCTTGTTGGCTCTGAGTCACTCTGGAATCGATAGGCGATAAAAAGCTCAAGGCTGAGTTCCTTTTTGAGTTGAGTTTTTGGCTAGGTTGATAGCACTGTTGTTAGTATGAGCGCGCGTTAAAACGTCAGCTTGATTCCTAGAGCGCATTGAATCTTGGCGGCTCGGCAAGCCAGCATTCAGCGGCGACTTAGTCTTAGTCTTAGAATTAGGCTTAAGCTCGAGGATAGTGACCCCTGCGTGGGGCAATGTTATCGCTTGATTGAGTGAAACTGTTTTGCCACTGATGATGTCAGTAGCGGCGCCGCTATCGCCAAGTACACCGGCAAAGCGGTTTATATCTAGCGTGATTACCTTGTCATTCTTATTGTAAATCACCATGACTTTATCGGCCGAGGGCTGAGTGCAGGCATTGTGTTGGGTTAGAGAATTCTTTTGTATCAGTGACTTAAGCGCCTCGGCTTTTTGTTCCGCTGATAATGGCGCATTTAATGCGCAACGAAATTGCACATAGACACCATCTTGCGGTACAAAGTGCAGTAAATCGCCCGATTGTAGCGCAGGAGATTGTTTACGGTAATTCAGTAGGGTTCTGACAAATTGCTGTGCTTGTCGCTGGGACTCACTCAGCCCTTGGCCGGTAAAGGCGTTAGTGGCACTGTTGGCAAAACCGCCGGGGAAATCACTGCGCACAACGCCATCGTGACGGCCTTCTGTCGGGCTGGTCATTAACACTTCTGTACCGTAGAACAGCTGCGGAATGCGTTTGGCGGTCAGTACATAGGTGAGTGCCATCTTGTATAAGTCGATATTTTCTTTCACTAAACTGAAGATACGATTGGTGTCGTGATTGCCTTCAAATAGCACTAGTTGACTGGGATCGGCATACACAACATCGTTGGCTAACATCTCGTAAAGCTTGATAAAACCTGTGTCCCAAGTTTCTGGCTCATTAAGGCTGGAAATTAATTTTTCATATAGCGGGAAGTCCATCAAACTGGGTAAATCTGAGGTATAGCCATCGGCATTGATTTTGCCCTTTTGCCAATAGGACACTGTGATGGGGTTTGCGGTCCATTCTTCGCCCACAATATTAAAATTAGGGTACTCAGCCATTACGGCCTTAGACCATTTAGCGAGAAACCCTTTGTCGGCGTAGGAATAAGTATCTTCGCGGATCCCTGAAAGTCCTGCGTACTCGACCCACCAAATACTGTTTTGGATAAGATAGGTTGCCAGTTTGGGATTGCTTTGATTCAGATCCGGCATAGTGTCGGTAAACCAGCCATCGACAAAATCAATATGATCTTGCGCTGCCGCGTAGGGATCTTGCACTGTAGTGCGCCTATGGCTGGTGAAACGGGGGCTGGTAACGCTGGATTTAATAGTGCTGGATTTAGTATCGTCAGACTGAATCAAGTCAGGTTTGGATTCGCGATTATGTAGCTGTGTTTTTGTGGCGTCATTGAGCCAGTCTTGGCTAGGTAAATCGTTGAGCCACCAATGATTAGAGCCGATATGATTCACGACAACATCTTTAATCACTCCAAGGCCAAGCTTGTTAGCCTTAGCGACTAAGGCTTTATAATCTTCGTTGCTGCCAAAGCGGGGATCGACGCGGTATAAATTGGTAATTGAGTAACCGTGGTATGAATACTGGGCTTGATTATTCTCAAGTAGTGGATTGATCCATAACTGAGTCACCCCGAGTTTTGCCAGATACGCTAAGTGCTGGCTGATCCCTGCGATATCACCGCCATGGCGAGCATCGTGATAATAGGGGCTGCTAGGATTGCTATTAAAGTTAGCCGCGACTTGCTCTATCATATCGGCCTGATTGTCATTGCTCGTGTCGCCATTGGCGAATCTATCCGGGGTGATAAGGTAAATCACATCCTTATTGCTAAACCCTTGGCGCTCACGGCTACCTTTAGCGCGCCCTTGCAACGTATAGGGCAGGCGATAAAGAGGCGTGTTGGTTTTTGAAGCGCTGGTTTTTGAAGCCAAGTCAGTGCTTGAAATCACCAGCTCAAAGGTTTGCGGCGCAGCTTGGCTCAGATCTAAATTGATAAACAGATAGTGAGGGTTATCAGTGTGTTCAAGGCTTTTTAGCGTGATGCCTTGTCCTTGGATATCAACCTTAAGCTGCTGCGGTAAGCTAGGCAGCTCGCGGCTATACAGCATCAACTGTAACTCAGGATTGTGCATCCCCGCCCACCAAAAAGCGGGTTCAAGCTTAACGTCCGTCGATATATTCGGCTCTAGAGTGTTCGCATGGACAGGATTAAATGAACAGCACACTACGGATAAATAAAGCGCTATTAGCCAGTTTTGACGGATCATAATGTAAGCCTTTTAAAGATAGAGAAGTAAAATGCGCTGGCATGATGAAGTTTAACATCGCTGAAATCTACATAAGCAAAAGCCTGCTTCTTAATTGAAGCAGGCTTTATTCTGGGTAACTTATAAAGAGTAACTTAACCCTAGGAAGTACTGTCTACCGAAGTATTGGATTGTTCCTGTCTGATGTTCTTCACCAAAATAGGTTTTGTTCGGTTCATCAGTTAAGTTATTAATTTGGAATAAGAACTTAAGTCCATTTTCCAGAGCGTATGAAGCTTGATAATCCACAATCGTTTCGGCATCGAAGAAGGCGAGTTGTGATTCAACTGCAACTTGTTCTGAAACGTAGCTGCTACGATATCTCATGCTGACACGAGTATCGAAACCATCTAGTGAATAGAACAGGGTTGTGTTCAGTACGCTTTCTGATAAACCTGGTAATGGAATCGTTAAGTTTGAACCACTTAAATCTGTTGTAAACTCCACTTCACTGTCTGAATACGAGTAGCTACCAGTGAAGCCAAGACCACTGAGTGGTGATGGTAGGAAATCAAAAACTTGGGTATAACCTAACTCAACACCACGAATATAGCCGCCATTGTCGTTGTTGATCGCAGTTTGATATTGACCTTCATCTTTCACCACAGGGAACTCAACACCATTATCGACAATAGTATCGGGAACAATAAATCCATTACCTTCAAAGTCATAAGGTTGGATTGTGAAGTTGTTGATGAAGGATTTAATATCTTTGTAGAACAAGGCTACGACAACTGCACCCTGTGAATCTTCAAAATAGTGCTCGTAAGATAAGTCGTATTGATCGGCATAAAATGGATCAAGTAGCGGACTGGTATTACCCCAAGCATTGTATTTTTTGTATCCCGGTGTGGCTGAATCGTCATACCAAGATCCCATGCCTGATTTCAGCTTGTCGATTGGAGGACGTGACATCACAGAAGCTGCAGCAAAACGCAGTTGATCATTTTCAGTGAGGTGGAAGCTCAAGTTAATCGACGGCAAGTAATCGGTATAGGTTTTACCTATCTCGTTACGAATATAGTCGTTACTGATCACGCCAAGTTCATCGGTAATCGCTTCACCTAGACCATAGCCAACTTGTTGTAGACCCTTACTGCTTTGGTCTGTGTGCACAACACGCACACCCACGTTACCTGTGACTTTAATATCACCCAAGTCAAAATCAAGATTACCCTGAACATAACCGGCTAGTACGTCTTCATTAACCGAACCACTTTGGATCATGGTCCAGTTATTAGACCAATTGGCCGTTGGGGTAAAAGGAGATTGCCCTGTCGCGGCTAACTGTGCGTTAACCAGTTCAATGGCTTTGTTGAAATCAACGGAAAGGAAGTTCGGGTAGCCAGACAATTCTCCGCCAAAGTTAACGACATTTGTCATGTCAGTGTTCATTTGAAGCACAGGTTGATTAGTTGGGTTTTTACCAAATTCAAAACCATATCCCGCTTGTGAACGTTGAGCATTAAACTCACGCTGTGAGTAGCGCAGACCAAAATCGACAGAAGATAAGAAACTAGAATCTAACACGTAGTTAAAATCTAACTTATAGGCGACAAGATCATTTTGCTGATCGTATGGCCACATACCCACTTCTTTCAAACCCAAGGTTGCCGTATTGGTATAGTCGTTTGAGAAATTAACATCGGCAGGGTTTAAGCTATGTAGTTGATAATTAATTGATTCGGCTGAACGTACTTCATTACCTAAATCATCATATAACACGGCACGCGTACCACCGTTGACGAATTCGCCATCGGCTTTTGAATAGCTAACGTCAGCCGCAACCGTTAAGGCGCCGCCATTATTCCACTCAACATTGACTGAGCCAGACGTTAGTTCTGAATACTTTGAGTCGTTATCATTGATAACAAAAACAGCAAAGTTATCATTGCCATCGGTTGATACGGTTCCGCCAGTCATAGAGCCATTTTCGACAACAGCATCACTGATCGTGCCGTTTTTTAATGACTTAACGCGAAAGCCACGGGCAAAGTTTTCGGAAGTGAATTTTGAATGGAATAAATCACCTTTTACACTGAGGCTGTCTGTCGGTTGCCAATGGATAGCCACCATATAACCATCACGTGTATCATCACCGCCTTTTTGCTGTAACTCAAAACCTTCACTGATTGATTCGGCAACACCGTCGCCATTGACATCTTTTTTATCATCGTTGAAACGTAAGCCAATGAACTGACTTGCAACATAAGGTTGATAAAGGTGTGCATAGCCTAGCGCCACTCCGAGCGTGTCTTCTAGGAATTTGCCTTGATAGGCTAAGCTGAGGCGATTGCCATACTGCTCGGCATCAGAGATTTCATCGGCTCTGTCATTAAAACTGCCACGAGCATTGATATTAAATGATTGGTCTTTGTCGCTTTTTAGTGGGTCTGCGGTTTTTAACTCTACAGTACCAGCAACGCCACCTTCAATGAGCGAGGCCTTGGGCGTTTTATATACTGCAGCTTGGCTAATCAATTCTGATGGGTATTGGTCAAACTCAATCGCGCGTTTACCGCCCGTAGTAACTTGTTCATGTCCGTTAAGTGTTGCAAAGACAAAATCACCATCAAGACCACGAATGTTGAGGCCGCTTGCTTGCCCACCAGTACGGACTGCAGTCACGCCGGGTAAACGAGTTAACGCATCAGCAATTGACTGGTCGGGAAGGGCGCCAAGATCATCGGCTGAAATCGATTCAGAGACGGTATCTCCAAAACGTTTATCATTTAATGACTTGATGACACTGGTTCTAAAACCTTTTACTTCAATAACTTCAATTGCAGCTTCTTTCGCTTTCGCTTCTTTATCTGTGGTCACTTCATCTGCCGCATAGGAGTGCATACTCGCACCTGCGGCAATGAGCGCTAAGGTTAGCAAACTGGGTTTAAATCGCATCATATCTCTCTTCCCCTTGGAGTCGCTTTATCGCTTTGTAGAGCGTTTTATCGTTATCACCGCGTTATGTTTGCGGCCTTTTTTTGGTATCTAGGCGCTTAATTGACTGCATAAGTGCTGCGTTTATGACCAAATTGTTATGCAACGGTGAAGATATTACTCCCGAGCTTCTTAGCGGAACAACAGAGTGCATACGTATTCAATGCCTCGTTGAGTTAAGAATAGCCGTTAATTGAGGGAAATCTCATGGAATAAAATGATTTTACTTTGCAGTTAAGTAGCTGTTAATGAGTGATAAAGTGAGTTAATGCTCAATGTGGTTTCTGGCGCAGTCTTCTGCATACGTATGCAGGTGTATTGAACCTTATTTCCCTCTTCACGTATGCTCGGTGACACAAAATAAGCCGCGATACCTTTACTCTGCAGTAACAAAACGATAACTGTTTGCGTGAGTGTGTTAGGGAATGATCGCTGTAGAATAACGATAAAGGGGCAACAATGAGTGAGTTAACTTGGTGGCGTGGTGCGGTGATTTACCAAATTTATCCGCGTAGCCTTTTAGATACGAATGGTGATGGCGTTGGTGATTTACGTGGCATTATCACTAAGCTTAACTACATTGCGAGCCTCAATGTCGATGCCATCTGGATTTCACCTTTCTTTAAATCGCCTATGGCAGATTTTGGCTACGACATCAGTGATTACCGCGAAGTTGACCCTCTTTTTGGCACTATGCATGATTTCGATGAATTGATTGAAAAAGCCCACGGCTTAGGCATTAAGGTCATTATCGATCAAGTATTAAGTCATACCTCTGATCAGCATGCGTGGTTTGTTGAAAGCCGCGAGAGCCGTACGAATCCCAAAGCGGATTGGTACGTGTGGGCCGATCCTAAGGAAGACGGCACAGCGCCTAACAACTGGCTCGCGATTTTTGGCGGTTGTGCTTGGGAATGGGAACCGCGTAGACAACAATACTATTTACATAACTTCCTGCGTAGCCAGCCCGATATCAACTTCCATAATCCTGACGTGCGTCAAGCTGTGCTGGATAATGTCGAGTTCTGGCTTAAAAAGGGCGTTGATGGATTCCGCTTAGATGCGATTACCTTCTGTTATCACGATGAACAGCTCAGGGACAATCCGGCAAAACCTAAGGATAAACGTCAGGGCCGAGGTTTCAGTGAAGATAACCCTTACGCCTATCAATATCATTACTACAATAATGACCGTCCGCAAACTATCGCGTTTATTGAAGATTTACGAAAGCTTATCAATCGTTATCCTGGTGCGGTGACTTTAGGTGAAGTGTCTGCCGAAGACTCTTTAGCTGTGATGGCGGCTTACACTAAGGGTGAAGATCGCCTGCACATGGCCTACAGTTTTGAGCTACTGACAGACGATTACAGCGCCGCTTATATTCGTCAAACCGTAGAGGCATTAGAAGCGAGCATAGGTGATGGCTGGCCTTGTTGGGCTATCGGTAATCATGATGTGCAGCGCGTGGCGAGCCGTTGGGGGCAGGGCAAACAGAATTCAGACATGGTCAAAATGCTCAATGCCATGCTAAGTTCACTGCGCGGTAGTGTGTGTAGTTATCAAGGTGAAGAACTCGGTTTAACCGAAGCGCCGATTGAATACCATGAGTTGCAAGATCCCTTTGGCAAAACCTTCTGGCCTATGTTTAAAGGCCGTGATGGTTGCCGTACGCCAATGCCATGGCAACAAGGCGCCGATTTTAGCGGTTTTAGTGAGGTTTCACCCTGGTTGCCGATCGCCCCTGCGCATCAAGTGTTAGCGGTGGATGTACAAGAATCAGATGCAGATTCCATGCTTAACGGTTATCGACGTTTTCTTGCTTGGCGTAAATTACACCCAGTGCTGGTTGAAGGCGATATCCAATTTGTGGATACCAACGAGCCCATCTTGGCCTTTATCCGCACCTTAGGAGAGCTCAAAATATTCGTCGGATTCAACTTAGGCGATACCAATGTTGAGTTGGATTTATCACAGTTGGAATTGGGTGAAATATTAACGGGACACGGCCTGAAAACCGCACAAATAGAAAACAATCAGCTGAAGTTTTCGGCATTTGCCAGCTTTTATGCAGTTTTAAACTGAAAATGATTCATTTTTATTCGGCTGAGGTGTTATATACCCAAGCCCACTATTCGACGTAAAGCCGCCCACGGGCACACTGGGGAATGTAACCTTACTGAGTTCCTGATAATAAAAACATACAGAGAGAATAACTATGGCGTCATCAATTAATACCGGTAGCTACACGAGCAGCACTGGCGAAAATGGGTCGGGCAGTTATCGTTTTGCCTTGATCTCATTGACTTCACTGTTTTTTATGTGGGGTTTTATCACTTGCTTGAACGATATTCTGATCCCGCATCTTAAAGCAGTGTTTTCACTGAATTACACTCAAGCCATGTTGATCCAGTTTTGTTTCTTCGGTGCTTACTTCTTAGTGTCGATCCCTGCCGGTAATTTAGTGAAAAAACTGGGTTATCAAAAGGGGATTGTTACTGGTCTTGTGATTGCGAGTATTGGCTGTGCGCTGTTTTATCCAGCGGCCACGCTCGCGACCTATAATCTGTTTCTTGGCGCGTTATTCGTTCTAGCATCGGGCATCACTATCCTACAAGTGGCAGCCAACCCCTATGTTAACGCCTTAGGCAGTAGCGAAACTGCCTCGAGCCGTTTAAATTTAACGCAAGCTTTCAATGCGCTAGGTACAACAGTCGCACCATTCTTTGGTGCTATGTTAATTCTTTCTGTCGCCAGTTCTGTATCAAGCGATTTAGCCCACGCAAGCGCCGAAGCGGAAGTGGTAAAACTGCCATACCTGTTACTTTCTGGCGCCTTGGCTATCTTAGCGCTGATTTTTGCGAAGTTAGATTTACCTGTGATCCGCGAGCATGATGAAAGTGTTCAAGGTGAAGTCCAAACCCATCTAGGTAAAACCAGTGCCTTGCAAAGCAAGCACTTAGTGCTCGGCGCTGTGGGTATTTTCGTGTATGTCGGTGCAGAAGTGTCTATCGGTAGCTTCTTGGTCAGCTTCTTAGGTGAAAGCCATATAGCGGGTATGCCAGAAGCCGAAGCCGCCCATTACATCGCCTATTACTGGGGCGGCGCTATGGTGGGACGTTTCATTGGCTCTGTGGTGATGCAAAAAGTGCCGGCTGGCTCAGTGCTTGCTTTTAATGCCTTTATGGCGGCGCTACTTGTGGTTGTGGCGATGACAACCAGTGGCAGCATTGCTATGTGGGCAATTCTTGGGGTGGGGTTATTTAACTCGATTATGTTCCCAACGATCTTCAGCTTAGCGCTGCGTGATTTAGGTCCACACACTTCACAGGGCAGTGGCATTTTGTGTCTGGCGATTGTGGGTGGGGCGATTCTACCTTTATTCCAAGGCATGCTAGCGGATAACCTTGGCGTGCAACTCGCCTTTATTCTGCCCGTGATTTGTTATGGCTTTATCCTGTTCTACGGCTCTAAAGGCTCAAAAATGTAACGGGTTAACTGGCTTACACTAAAAAGCGATCCCTTTGGATCGCTTTTTTTATGGCTTTAACCTTAACTCAGCGCCAGCGTGCTTGCGTATTAGGGCCTGACCTCCTATGATCCTCCGGTTTTATCATTCATGGTGACCTTTTAAATGTTGAATTCTCCGCTTTCTGCCAGCTCGAACGAATTAGTGATCAGTATCTTAACTATGGTGCTGAGCCAAGGAAAACCCTTAGATCGGGCCTATTCTCAGCATTTTTCTGGGTTGCAATTGGTACCCGCCGAACAGGCGCGTATCGCATTAACGACGGGTGATATCCTACGTCGCTTAAATTTATATTGTTATCTGGCGGAAATCAGTCCAGATGAGATGGAGCGTTTTGGCTCTAAATTGCTTAATGCGTGGCATTTATTCCACGGGCTTGAATTGCCTAAAATGCAATATTCGCTGCAAGTCGATGAGGCGCGTTTAGCCGAGCGCACCGAGCAAGCGAAAACTAAGCCAGTACTGTGGGACGGTTGCCCTGAGTGGCTCGATGCGATGGGCCGTGAGCAATTAGGCGAGTCTTGGGAAAAGGAGCGCGCCGCGTTAAGTACCGCGCCGAAGCGTTTTTTACGCGCAAATGGCCTTAAAGTGACGCGTGAGGAATTGGCCGCTAAGCTTGCCGCTGAGTTTGTGAGCACGCTGAGCGTTGATGGGGTCGATTCTGCCCTTGAAGTGACCTCCGATTCTGCCTTGTTCCGTACCCAAAGCTTTAAAGATGGCTTATTCGAGCAGCAAGATGCGGGCTCTCAGCGCGTGGCGGCGGCGCTTGATGCCAAGCCAGGCATGAAAGTTATTGATGCTTGCGCAGGCGCGGGTGGCAAAACCTTACACATAGCCGCGCAAATGCAGGGCAAAGGGCGCTTGTTGGCCATGGATGTGGAGCAATGGAAACTCGACAAACTCAAAGAGCGTGCCCGTCGCAATGGGGCACACAATGTCGAAACCCGCGTTATCGCCAGCAGTAAAACCATTAAACGCTTAAAGCTCAGTGCCGATCGGGTATTACTCGATGTGCCATGCTCAGGTTTGGGCGTATTAAAGCGTAATCCAGATGCAAAATGGCGTGATACCGTCGAGCGTTTACCCGTGTTAATGGATCTGCAAAAGCACATTTTGAGCAGTTATAGCCGCATGGTGAAGGTTGGTGGCATAGTGGTTTATGCGACCTGTTCTATCTTCCCCTGTGAAAACCGCGGTCAAGTCGATGCGTTTTTAGCTGAGAATCCTAATTTCCGCCTAATTGAGGATGAAAGTATTAGCCCTGCAGATAGCGGATTTGATGGCTTTTACCTTGCAAAACTTGAACGTATTCAAGAGTAAAGCCTTGCGGTTAAGACTAAAGTAAGCCCTTTATGCCATTCATTCAGGGTTTACTTAGTTAATATTAGTGCCTAAAATTTCCAATAAGTTATAAATATTCTTAACATTGTTAATCAGTATTTATATTGCAACTTTGTTTGTAAGGGAATTATGGCGTACGGCGTTAATCTTCCAGATCTGCTCGACCATACTGATGTTAAACTCGCCCATAATGTCAGCATAGCTTGCTATAGCAGTATTCTCTCTATGCTGCTTAATGGCGCACCGCTACATGAAATCTTGCACGCCTTAGTGCTAAAAATCGAAGCGCAAAAGATAGGTACTCGTGGATCTGTATTACTGCTCAGCGGTGACGGCAAACGTTTGTTGTTAGGCGCTGCGCCCCATTTACCCGACAGTTACAACCAAGCGATTAATGGGGTCGAGATTGGCCCAAATGTCGGCTCCTGCGGCACCGCGGCTTATTTTGCAAAGCGCATCATTGTTGAAGACATAGCTACGCATCCTTACTGGGAAAATTATAAAGAACTGCCATTACGCGCCGGTCTTAAATCTTGTTGGTCTGAACCTATCAAAGATACTCAAGGCAAAGTGCTCGGTACATTTGCCATGTACTACGATACGATAAAGTCACCAACAGAGCTCGATTTAGAGCTGATTTCAGAGGCGGCGAGATTAGCCAGTTTAGCCATTGAACGCAGTCGGGCAATGGAGTTTCAGCGTTTAGCAGTGAAAATTTTTGACCGCTTACCTTTGGCACTGGTTATCTCCAATTCCGATGATTCCGTTCTCTATGCTAACCCCGCTTTTAAACACATCGTTCTTCCACAAGATATTGATATCGCAAACTTTAACCCAAAGATGTTTTTATCTGCGTCTCAATCGAATGAGTTAGTCGGCCTATTTGAGCATTTAGCGCAGGATAAAATGTGGCAGGGGGAATTGGTTGGCTTAAGGGGCAATGGAGAGGAGTTTTATCTAGATCTTATCGTCAGCACGTTTCGAGAGCCCAACGGATTACAACCTTGTTTTGCGTGGTTATTTTCTGATATTAGCGAACGTAAAAAAGCGGCGCAGCTGATTAAGTATCAGGCCAATAATGACTCGTTGACTGGGCTTGCTAACCGCAATGCCTTGTTTAAACTGATCCAATCCTTCATTACCTCCGACAGTCTGACGCCCGGCTTTAGTTTCATGCTGATGGATTTAGATAACTTTAAACAAGTTAACGACACCCATGGTCACGACAAAGGTGATGCGTTATTAGTGCAAGTGGTGCGGCAGATTTGCGAGTGCCTCAATGACACTATGGTGTTTGCGCGCCTCGGCGGTGATGAGTTTGCCTTGCTGTTACCTGGGATAGTCAACCAGAAAGAGTTGGCGCAACTTGCTGAAAAAATTAATAAGCATGTGGCTAAACGTTATGTGCTAGCCGATGGTAAAGGCGTTTATAGTTCGGTAAGCATTGGAATTGCGCGTTTTCCAGAAGATGCCCTCGATCTTGAGCAGCTGTTAAATTGCGCCGATCAGGCCATGTATATTTCAAAGGCTAACGGTCGTAATCGATATCATTTTTTTACTGAGCAAATGCAGCTCAATGCCGAGCGCATTGCCAGCCTTCATAATCAACTTAAGCAGGCACTCGATCAACAGACCTTCGAGCTTTATTACCAGCCCATAGTAAATGCGACCACAGGTTTGATTGTTCGCGCCGAGGTTTTACTTCGTTGGCAGCTTGAAGGGCAATTCATTCCCCCCGATGAGTTTATTCCTATCGCGGAGAACAGCGGCTTAATTGTTGATATTGGTCGAGATGTGCGCCTTGGCGCTATGCAAACCATCTTAGAGATGCAGGCTCATAATTGGCCGATTAACTTATCGGTAAACGTGTCGACCTTTGAGTTTTGGTCCCATGAACTGCAAGATGCCTTTGTGGATTCCTTCGCTGAGATTACCGAGCAACTCGAAGTAACAGATTTCCCCTTCGACAGATTAACCCTTGAGATCACTGAGTCTTTGCTGATGAAGCAACATACACATCTTATTGATGTACTGAATGGTTTGCGGCTTAAGGGGATTAACATTTCATTGGACGACTTTGGTACGGGTTACTCATCTCTATCTTATTTAGCTAATTTCCCTATCGATCAAATTAAGATCGACAAGAGCTTTATCGACCGATTAGACGAAGGCAAGCGTCACGAAGCGTTGGTGGAGGCCATAGTGCGGTTAAGCCATGCGTTAGATTTAACCGTGACGGCTGAAGGGGTGGAAACTGAGTCACAACTTAAGTTTGTGATGTCGAATCATATTCAAGAAATTCAAGGTTACCTTTTCTATAAGCCTATGCCTAAAGCCGCTTTCTTTGCGCTGTTGGCAAAGCAAGCTGAGCTGCATTAGGTTCTTGGTATTGGAGCTTTGATGTTTGACCTAAATATGAGGGCGGCTTAACCTGCGACAGCCTGATTGATATATTGGGTTTAGATGTAAGTTAATAATCCAATATTGAGGAATATAGTATTGAAAGATAACAAATAAAAAGAGCGCCTCGGCGCTCTTTTATGACTGAAAACGGGTGTTGCACTGAGTATAGGCGTACACACTGAGTCAGCTTGATGAATGTTAAGATTTAGCGGCTAGCTGACCATTAATCACTAGACTCAAGTATTGCGTAAAATCGTGACCGTGATTTTGCAGCATTTTAGGGAACATAGAAATCGGCGTAGAACCTGGGAACGTATTGATTTCATTCAATAGAATTTCATTGTTCGCGGTTAAGAAAAAGTCGATGCGCGATAAGTGACGCAGCTTCATTCCTTTAAATGCCTTGATTGCATAGGCGCGGATTTGTTCACTGATCTCTGCTGAAACATGCTGCGCGACAACATCGGTGCGCGCTTTACTGTTTTTGGCGTATTTCTCATCGAAGGTGTAAAAGGTGTTGCTATCACAGATGATTTCACCTGGCACTGTCGCCACCACTTCACCATTGTACTCGTAGACTGCGACTTCTAACTCGCGGGCTTTTATGGTTTTTTCAACGATCACATAGGGCGCATAGCCAAACGCATCCTTGAGCACGCCTGCAACTTTATTGCTGTCGTCCACTTTGTAACAACCGACAGAGGAACCCTGTGAGGCTGCTTTGACGAAGATCGATCCCCATTGTGCCAATGCTGCTTGGGTTTGCTCAATCGCCGCATCATCGAACTGATTCAGGAAAATATACGGCGTATTCGGAATACCTAAGGCCGAGAACCACATTTTAGCGGTAATCTTATTGAAGCAGTTGCTGCTCGCTTCGGATTCACAGCCAAAATAGGGCAGTTGGATCAAATTAAAATAGGATTGAATGTCGCCGGTCTCACCGGGATAGCCATGAATGCAAGGAATGACGTAATCGACTGGCCATGGCGTTTTGCTTTCATCACGGAAGCGAATCTCGCGGCTATTGGTCAGCTCACAGTCGTCACCAGCGGCAGTGCGGTACTGGCCGAATTTATCCAGTTCGACTCGCAACACGGAAAACTGCTCAGATTTTGCCAGTGAGGTTTCAAAATAGTTGGCCGACATTAATGAAATATCGTGTTCGGCACTTCCGCCGCCGCACAGCAAAAGCAGATTGATCTTAGACATTGTGATTCCTCAAAGTGAGCAAAATCGGATGATATCGGCCTGTGGCAATACGAACATCATCCTATAGTACAACCGCTGTCATCTTAGTTTTCTTGTCCCTATGAGTGCAAGGTTTTGCTGACTGACGGCTATTAAGTGGTGAATTTTAACGCATTTAATCGCATTGCAAATAAGGGCTTGTGCATTTGGCGAATTTATTTTGATTTTTGTGGGGTTAGCTGCCAATGTTTTGCAACTGTGGAGTCACTATTCGCTGCGATGAATAGCCGCGAAAAAATTAGCATTCGGGATGCGCTTCAACATGGCATTGTTGCATTGAACGACTATGGTCAGACGTCATCGTAAAGCGTTTTGGTGAATGATGAGGGGAAATCAGTATGATAAATAAAAACATTCGGTTAGCTCAGTTACACGATGCAGAGAGTATTCAACTGCTACTTGAGCAGCTAGGTTATGTTTTACCTGTGGCCGCGTTAGCCAAGACGTTAACCGAGTGCCAAGATAATCCCCATTCTCGCACTGATGAGTTACTGGTATACGAGCAACTCAATGCGCAGGGTGAGCCGCAAGTTGTTGCTGTGATGGTCTTGATGTTCTTTGATTATTTCCCCGTTTTGAGTCGTATCTGTCGCATTACGGCGATAGTAGTGGATGCCGATATGAGAGGTCAGGGCATCGGCACTCAACTGATTGATTTTGCTAAAGCACGGGGAAGACAAGAAGCCTGTCAGTTACTCGAAACTCACTACATCGACCCAGCGCATCACCACTCAGCAATACTATGAAAGCATAGGGTTTACCAAAACCTCCTTCCGTTATAGCTTAGTCTTGAGCTAAACGAACCTAACTTAACCCCAAAGCCTGTCGGCAAGACCCGATGCGCGTTGAGTCGCTTGGCTGCTGGCCCGCTCGAATACGTGCTGGGTGCCTAAGCAGGTAAAGTGGACTTTAGCGCGGGTGATGGCAGTGTAGACTAACTCTTTGGTCAGCAGTTGCCACTGGGCTAAGCTGGGGCTCGGTGGCAGCACTAAGGCCACGCGGCTAAATTCGCTGCCTTGGCTTTTGTGTACTGTCATGGCGTAACAGGTTTCATGGCTGGGCAAACGGGCTGGCAAGACTTTTAGCAGGCTGCCATCGGCCATGATGAAGTGCGCCATTAAACGTTCGGGTTTATCTTCATCCTGCAAAATCAATCCGATATCACCGTTAAACAGGCCTAAGTTATAGTCATTGCTTTGGATGATAATCGGCCGACCCAGATAAAACTCCTGTAGCGGTTTAATCAGCTTGGCATTGGCCAATGCTTGAGTTACATACTGATTAATGCCTTCAACCCCATAATCGCCTGAGCGCATGGCGCATAAAATGCGGTACTGGTTAAAGCTTTCTATGATCTCAGCTGTGCTTGGACGCTTACTTAAATCACTATGACTTCCATCGCTAATGTTTACATCGCTATTCAAGGCGCTGAGATAAATACCATATTGCTGGCAGGCTTGCTCCAGCAGTAAATTGAGTCCCATATTATTAGCAGGCTCGCTCACTTGGGCTTGGGTTTGGCTTACGACCATACTGTGTTCTAACCAGCTCAATTCAGCAGGGCCTTGTTGCCATACCTGCAATATGCCTTGAAGATCCGCGCGATTGACGGCGCTAGCAAGCAGCCCAATCCCTGCATCGCCTTTAAATCTATGGCTGTGCATCAGCATACACAAGCTATCGCCAAGTTTAGGGGCATCGTTGATAAAGGGCGTTAACTCAAAACCCGTTAATGCACTCAGGCGCTCGGCTTGCTCCTTGGAATAGCGCATTTGCCACAGAGCAGGATTGTTAGATGCTATGTTGTTTTGTGCAAGGTTATTGGGATCTACTGGTATTTTAAGACCTGCACAAATATCGGCGAGCACAGCGCCAGCCTCAACCGAGGCGAGTTGATCCTGATCGCCGAGTAAAATCAAACTGGCATGTTCCGGAAGTGCGCTGAGCAATTTATACATCATGGGCAAATCGACCATAGAGGCTTCGTCGACGATCAATAAGTCGAGCCGCAGCGGATTACCTTGATGATGGCGAAAGTGCGGCGAATTGGGGATCACCCCGAGCAGTCTGTGTAAGGTTGATGCCTCCTCTGGAATACGCCCCAATGCCGTTAAAAAGTCTTGGTTGTTTCTATTACGAGCTTCATCAATAACATCAGCATGGGCGCTGAGTTCCTTCGCTAGACGCGCTTTTGAGGCTTTGATCGATTCGCTTAAGCGAGCCGCCGCTTTTCCCGTCGGTGCGACTAAACGGATTTCCTGCATGGACTCCATTTGTAACAATAACAAAAGCTTAGTCACAGTGGTGGTTTTGCCCGTACCTGGGCCGCCAGTGATCACCGACAGTTTTTTACCCAGCGCAGTGGCCGTGGCGACCTTTTGCCAATCAATGGGTGCTGTGCTTTGTGTGCTTTCACTTTTAGTGATTACATTGGTAGTGAGTGCATTGCGAGTGAGAGCATGGGGCGCGAGCACAGTGGCAGGGAACAGTTGATCTAGCAGTGACCTCAATTTAGCGGTTTGAGTTTGCTCTTTGTGACTTACGTCTTCAGAATGTTGAGATACGCTGCCTGATAGGCGGATTAAAGAAGCGGCCACTGAGGTTTCAAATTGATGATAACGCTGCAAATAGAGTCTGCCATTATCAAAAATAAGTGGTTTGTTACTGCCCGCTTGGCCAACGGCATCAAAGGTTTGCAAAGTCTCTGTGAGTGCTTCGAGACTTAAGCTGATTTTACAATGGCTATTTTGCTCGGCCATGGGATTAAGCGGCACGATATGAGCGAGTACTAGGCAACTGTGCTGTGAAGATAATTGCTGGCTTAACAGCGCACACAGCAACATAAACAAGGGGTGTTGGCTGTCATTTGGATGTAAGTGGCTCATCTCGAGCGCGAAATGTCGGTCGAGCGGTGTGAGCAGTCGTTCTTGCTCCCACTGTTTTAACAGCTCTGGCAGCGGCGCGCTAAGCTGGATTGCGCCATGATCTATCCATTTCGCGGCTGTGAGTGAATGTGCCTTTAGCCCTTGGGTTGAGCGCATCATGCCGTGACTCCTGTATCGATTACACCAGCTAATCTGCTGTGAAATAAATTGTCATTAAATAGTGAATCCAGCGCGAGGATAAGTGCCTTCGGCGGCTTGTCGTAATAAACACCGTAGCCGGGATACTGAGCCGACATTCCCCGTAAGAACAAGTAATAACAACCGCCGATATGGCTGTCGTAGTCATAACTTGGCAGGCGTAAACTCAAATACCTGTGTAGCGCCAATGAGTAGAGGATGTACTGCAAATCGTACCTATGATCGGTTATGGCACTTTGCAGCGCGCTCTGATGATAGGCATTGATGTTGTCGCCTAAATGATTCGACTTATAGTCGGCGATGTAATATTGACCTTGGTATTCAAAGGTTAAGTCGATAAAGCCTTTGAGCATGCCCTTGAGATCATCAAACTTCAGTGTCGACTCATAGCCAAACTGCTGCAGTAGCGCATTGAGCTCAGTATCCTTAAGCTCGCTTAAAGGTAAATAAAACTCCATTTCGACTAAGGTATCCTGCGGCGATAACTTGGCTAAGCACAGATCTGGATGTTCAGGTTTGGGCGTTTTGGAATTATTCTCTAAGGCCGATGTTGAAGGCATTGTAGTTGGCACTGTTGTTGATGACACTGTTGATGGCATGAGCCCAAGCGGCGCATGCAGCACATCCAGATACCAAGTGTGCAATACCGTTTGCCACTCGGGCGCGATACCGTATTTCAGCATAGCTTTAGGCAATTGCTGCGGTAAGTCTCTGTCTGCCTGCGTAAAATCAATCTCTTCTAGCACTAAGTGCATAAAACTACCTGCGTTAGCGCCACGCTCAAAGTTAAAGCGATTGAGCATGTCATCCTGTGGCTCATGGCTTGGCTCATTATTAATTGAGAGTGTTTGCGCAGCCATATATTCAAGTGAGCCTAATGCTTCGTCATCTGCGCCAGGCGCGGCTTTGCCATGGCTGGTATTTTTAACTAGACCTGAATAACTGCCGACTCGCCACGGCGTGCAGTATTGGCGGGTTAAGGTTTTCGCGCTCAGTATGTTTGCTATGTCTTGGCTTGAGGGCAATGGCCGCTCGTCTATGTCATCGGTCACCTTATCAATTCTTATGGCTTCCACATCTTGTGCGAGCTGCTGCGCAGCATTGCAGATACGGGCAAAGTTACATTCTGAGTCGCTTATGCCCAATAGATAGCCGATGGCGGTTTCATGCAGCTGACTTTTAAGGCCATTTTTAAGCTGACGACTGTGATTAGCGATATACAAATAACACAAATACACAGGGCGAGTGAGCGCCACATATAACAGGCGTAAGTCTTCGGCCAAGGTTTCTTGCTTGGCGCGCTCCCAACCCTCATCCGTGCCTTCGATATCCCATACGAGTTCTTGCTCACCTGCATCGTTGGTTCTGTGGTACAGCATAGGCGTCGGGCGGCGGCGATTGTCGCGGGCTAGGCTAACAAAGGGCACAAAACAAACGGGATACTCAAGGCCCTTACTCTTATGGATAGTAACGATCTGCACCAGATTCTGCTCGCTTTCGAGGCGCAGCTGCTGTTCATCGGTGCCTGTGTTATCAATCAGTTGCTGTTCATACCAATTGAGCAGGGCGCTAATACCATCAAGCTCGGTCGCCTTTTGCTGTAATAGCTCGGCAAGGTGGCGAAAATCCGTCAGGCGACGCTCGCCGTTGGTGGCATCTTGCTCTTGAGTATCTACCTCAGCACTGGCGGTGTGCAGTAAACGGTCAATCAGTTTAGTGCTATTGGCAAGGCTGAGTAGCGCGGGCATGATGCCGCGTTTCTGCCACACTTGGTGCAAGTTAAAAAACTGCTCTAATAACAGCTGTCTGTGTTCTTCATCTTGGTTGAAGGCATGAATTTGCTCGGCGCTGTAGCCTAATAATGCCGTGGCTAGGGCGCTGCGCAGTGCCCGCTCATCCTTAGGATTCGCCAGAGATCGCAAAATTAACGCCATTTCTCGCGCTTCAAGGGTATCGAACACACTGTCGCGACTTAAAAACACTGCGCCTATGTGACGTTTACTCAGTGCGGTTTTCATCACAGCCGCTTCGTTGCGATCCCGCACTAAGATAGCGATGTCTTTCGCGATTAAAGGCCCTTTCGGGCTGTGGCATTCGCCATTGGCCGCATCTGTCAGTAAACGGGTGATCTCCGCCGCTACATCTTCGGCGAGCAAGTGTCTGGCGGTGGTTTTGTTGAGGCCGTTTTCTGCGCTTTCGCTTAAGAGTCTTAATCTTAAGGCGGCTGGATTGACGGTTTTTTCAGTGAGGGTTTTCCCCTTGGCACTACTGGGCGTTTTCACGCTATCAAAGGGGATCGACTGACTGATAAAAGGATCGTGATGCTGGCTAAAGAGATGGTTAACCCCAGCGACCATGTTTGCACTTGATCGGTAGTTGGTATCTAGATGATAGTGGGCCTGCGTATGATGACGGGCCTCAATATAGGTATGAATATCGGCGCCGCGAAAGGCATAAATGGCCTGTTTAGGATCGCCAATCATCAACAGGCTGAGCTTGTTCTCTGTAGTATCTACACCTTGCTGCTCAAACGAGTAGCGGCCTTGGTAGATGCCAGAGAAGATCGCAAATTGCAGCGGATCGGTATCTTGGAATTCATCGATAAGCGCGACGGGGAAACGTGTTGCTACAGCTTTGGGCAAGGTTTCATTATTGGCATGTAGCGCGCTTGCTAATGTCGTGAGTAAATCATCTGGGGTCAGCACGTTTTTTTGCTGCTTTTGCTGGGTAAATCGCTCGCTTATACCAAGTTTCGCACTATACAAAAACGCCGGTTTAATAGCGGCAATCAATGTGGCGAGCTGCTCCATATGATCCATCAGCGGTGCTTCGCTCACACTTGGGATCACGCCGCCCTTGTTGAGTTTTAACTCAGACAAGGACAAGGCTTCTAACTCTTTCAGCGGCGGCAACCCATGACCGAAAGCGAGCCAGTTATCCAGCGCATCGAACATGGCGGCGAGTTTGGGGTACTTATCCGTTGCCTTGCCAAAGCGAGTGCCGTTCAGCGGCAAACTGTGAAGCAATGCCAATAAGCCATCGCGCCCCCGTGGCCAAGCTAATTTAAAGCGCTCTAAACTTTGGCGCAGTGACAGGGCCAAGGCATCAAACTTAAGCGCGGGTTTCAGAGGCTTTGCTTGACTGGCGCCAAGGAGCGGTCGCAACTGTTTGACTAACCCATCGGGCTCGCCAAATTCCTTGGCAATGATTTGCGCTAAGTAATCGGGCAGCGGATAACAGGCCTCACGCCAAAAATCCCGCACGGCATGGTGCAAAAATTCGCTGTCTTCCAAGGTAAAGTCCGATTCGAACAGCAAGGAAGACTCAAAGGCGAGATCCGATAAAATTCGCTGACAGAAACCGTGGATGGTAAAAATCGCCGCTTCATCGAGGGATTTAAGGGCGAGATCGAATCGCCTCAGGGCAATGGCGCGTTCACTCTCTGGGGTGTTGTCATACAACGCCTGCACAAAGGGATCGGCAATCGTTAGCCCTAAGAAGCACTTAAAGGCGACTTGAATACGGCGACGAATACGATCCCTTAGCTCTTCGGTGGCCGCATTGGTGAAAGTTACTACGAGAATCTGCTCGCAGGTCAGCGGCGCTGCTATGCCATCGCCAAGCAATAAGCGTAAGTAAAGACCTGAAATGGTGTAGGTTTTACCTGTGCCAGCGCTGGCTTCAATCAGACGACTACCACCAAAGGGCAGAGTGAGAGGATCAAGCGCCTGTGGTGCTGAATTTAACGCTGCTGCGTTTAACTGCATCGGTTCACTCATGCTTGCTCTCCCTGTGCGCTATCGCGGTTCAAATGTGCTGCAGTCGCTCGTGTGTCAGTCGCTTGTACATTGGGTGTTTGGCCTTGGGTCATGCCATCGTTCAGCGCAAATTCCTCAAGCTGAGCCAGTGTGTCTTTGAGATATAAACTCACCATAGGGCGATAGATGCGCTCTGCTAATGCGCCAAAGTTATCCTCAGCGAAATCCCTCGGGAAGCTGAATAAGCGCTGATAATGGGGTTCGTTCCCTTCTCCTAATTGACTCTGCTCATCCAGCCACTCAGGCAACGCTTGCTGTAAACGCTCATCATGTTCACCTTCACAGCTAACGTAGGCCAGTGAGGTGCGCGGCATAAAACACAGTGGGTGTTGCTGGCCTTGATAAAACAGTACCAGCAAATCGGCCAGTAACGCATGGGCGCGCTCAGCAGTAATTGGCGCTAAGGCGTGAAAATGCCCCATATCGAGTAGATAGCTTGCATGTGTGTGCCCCATTGCCATTAAACACAGGTGGCGAAGGTATAACCTCAGCACATCGCGGCCGTGGGCGCTACCGGGACGGTAATTGACTAATCCCTTAGGGCTTAAGTCATCGATACGGCCTTGCAGTAACACTTGCTGGGATTTACCCGCCGTGATGGGTAAGTCAAACAGGAGTTTAATATCCGCATGACTGCTGGCTTGTTCTCCCTTAAGGAACAAGGTTCTGCCAATCAAAGGCTTAATATCGTGCTGATATTGGCGTAGCAGTAAATCATCGAAGGGCTGCATGGGCAAACTGCCGCTGGCTTTGAGGCGTTTAATCAGCTCGATATCGGGCTCAGTCAGACCTTGGCCTATGGCATCGTCGAGTAACTGGGCCTGCAACATATAGCGCTCTAGGGCATTTAGGCTAAAGGGCTCGTCATTATCATCGGCCTGAATATTAAGGCTAAGATCGACTTTAAGTGTTCGGTTGAAGAAGTACTGCGCCGGATTTCGAAAGAAACGGATCAGGGCAGACACATCCACTTGCTTGCTTTGCGTTGCGTGCACAGAAGCGGGCTGTGCCTCTGTATCTGGCATTGAGCCTTGCTCATCTGCTTCGAGCATGATGCGAGTTTGCGCGCCGATAAAGCGGCCCGCATGTGTGCCCGCAGCGCCCGCATTGGGTGGACACCATTGCTGGCTGTAACTTTGGCCTATGCTTGAGCCATCTTCGTCGCTATTTTTTACTGTGGACTGATACAACTTAGGATCGAAGGGTTGCAGCGGCTGGTGGCTGACGATCGCGTTATAGAGGGCTTTTTCAGCATCTTCTGGGTCTATCGGGCTTGAAGCGTTTTGCGATTGAGCCACTAGCGTTTCAGGCAAATAGCACAGCTGACAATATTCAATCAGTTCAGAGACGAGCATAGAGGCGATACGCTCCGAGTTATCCCGTTCGCTGCGGCCAATATAGCTGATGTACAGTTGCTCGCGCGCCGACAATAAGGCTTCTAAAAACAAATATCTGTCATCGAGACGGCGGGAACGATCGCCTTTACGGGCACCGAAATGCGCCATTAAATCAAAGCCGACGGGATGCTGAACCCTAGGATACACCCCATCATTCATGCCGAGTAAACACACGACCTTAAAGGGGATAGAGCGCATCGGCATCAAGGTACAAAAATTCACGCTCCCCGCAAGATAACGCTGGCCGACCCGAGATTCGGTTAAGCGTTGATTAAACCATTGTTGCAGCACTTCGATACTGAGGCTAAGTCCGTTTATACTCTGTTGGGCTAGCGTCTCGAACATACTTGTATCTAACGAGTTTGAATCTAAGGGCTTGCCCGCCGATAGTAACTCTTGCTCTAGGGCGGCAATGGCATCGCGGATTTCCTGCAATTGTTCGCGCTCGTCTTCATCTGTGTCGTAGAAGGCATCCAGCAGCTCAGTTAATTCAGCCAAACGCAGGGCGCCCACTTGCGGCAGGGCGAGTATTTGCGCCGTTTTATCGAGTACTTCAATAAAATTGAGTAACTTACCCAGCGCCTGCGCCGATTGGCCTTCGATGCCAGTCACGATTAGATGGTCTTGGTACAGCGGCGCATCGTCACTCAAGGCGTAGCCTAAAATCAGCCTTTTAATACCAAAGGCCCAGGAGTTTTGCTCAAACGCTGGCACACCTTGCTTAAGGCGGCTTTGTTCATCGCGGCCCCAGCGCACGCCCGCTTCATCTAACCAGCGGCGGATCAGTTGCAATTCATCGTCATCGAGCTGGAAACGGCGCAAAATGGCGGGCACTTCGAGTATGCTCAAAATGTCGGTCAGACCAAAACGGCTCTGATTAATCCCGAGTAAATTCAAAAAGCTATTGATGAGCGGTGATTCCTGCGCTGCGCCTCGGTCGGCAATGGCGTAGGGAATGTAATGCAGACCTTGCTTCGCCGAGAAGACGGCATCGATATAGGGGGCGTAGGCGGCGACATCGGGCATCATCACCACTATGTCTTTAGGTGTCAGGTCGGCATGGTTGCTGAGTAACTCAAGCAAGTGATCGTGCAGGGTTTCGACTTCCCGCAGTGGACTGTGACAACTCTTGACTCGAATGGATTCATCGTCGCGCTTAAGCAGGCGTCTGTTCTCAACATTCTGATACAGCTCTGCATCTGGCCCTAGTACTCTGTCTAAGGTTTGCATCTCTAAAATATCGTATTGCACCCCGTGGAGCATGCTGGCATGACTGTGTGGCGAGTTGGGATCGTCGCAGGGCTCACAATACACATCGTCGCCAAAGTCGCAGTGTTCGGCGGGAAGTTCAAGCAGCATATCAAGTAATTCACGGCCCATCTTGCCGTTATTGGCAAGCAGCGGATTACCCACTTCGAGTTTATCTTCCCACAGTTCGGCTAATTGGCGTTTACCTGCATATTGCACCGCCATGCGGGCACGATTACGGGGATCAACAATGTCACCCCAATAGTGCTGACATGGGCTTAAACCCAGCACGATCACATCGATACGACCTGCCAGATGGTAAAGCACTTCGAGGGTTTGCGGCGCCATCGAGGAAATGCCAAACACAAATAAGCGTTGCGGTAATTTGGCGAGTGACGTGTCGGGATGATTCAGCGCGGCAATTAAGTCGCTGTGCAGGTTGGCCCTGTGGTAATGGCTTTGATGAAGCTCATCGCGGTTAAAGGCAATGAGCGCGCGCCATAAAATGGGTTGCCAGCGTTGGTCTTCATTCAGCGATTTGGTGAGTGACTCGGGATGCTCGTTTTGCTCCCACGCTAAAATCCAATCGGGGCGATACACTAAGTATTGGTCGAAGATATCGGCAATACGGCCACAGAGTTGGTACAGCTTAATATCGTCAGCCGTCATATCACTGGTGTTGAGATGTTCACTCGTGTCGGCGGTATTTATGGTGGGCGTATTTTCTAGGGTATTACCTAGATAGTGTCTCAATGGCCCAAAGGCGTCATCTTGTAACATGCGCGGCAAGAGTTGCATCAGCTTCCACGTCATCGCCGCCTTAGTGAAGGCGTTGTCCTTGGGCACATCGGGCAATAAGTCATGGCACAACTGCCAGGTAAAGCTCGACGGCAGTGGGAATTCCAATGCGGCGGCAATCCCATTTTGTTTGGCGATTTCGAGGCGCAGCCAAGTGGACATGCCGGGACTCTGCACCAGAATATGCTCGTTACTCAGTAGACGTGCAAAAGTAAGGGGTTGGGTCAGGTAAGCGGCTAAATGGGCGCAGAGCACTTCCATCTGATTGGACTGGATTAACTTTAGCATGTGCAACTCGGCATGGTGACAGTAAAACAATTCTATGTGTTTGATTTATAAGATTCAACACTATTGCTGCTTCTGTGGAATTAACCCGCAATTTTAGGCGTTTACTGAGCCTTAAACTGGTGAAACTTGGCCGGCTAATGCTCAGCTTACCAATGCTAGGCTAGCGTGAACTTCTTTTTCACCTTAGCCCTGAGTAATAACCAATTCAGTTGCTTCGCCGCCGCTTTAAATTTTGTTAAATGCGCTTGATAGGCATCAGCCGGTAAATCTTGATACTTCAGCGCCACATAACTTTGGGTAAAGGTGTGCATTAGCGCACAAAGCTGTGGTGCACTGTGTTGGTATTGCTCGATAATCTGCTGCGCAAATTGGTTTGGCCCATCACTGTCATTACGCTTAATACCATGGCGGGCGAGGCGATTGCAGATCTGTTGATAGCGGGCGCTGATAGGATCGCCTTGAGTGCTAAAATGTAATAGCCCCGCACTGTAGGCGATATAGAGCACGATAAGGCTGATACACAGCCCCATAAAGACCGCGATTTTAGTGTTAGTTACATCACCTAAGATGCCGCTGAGCACTTGATTTTGTCTATCTTGATTGAAACCCAGAACCCACACGCTCCAGTAATAATCTATGCTGGCAAAACGTTGCCTTAACTCATTGAGCCAAGGCATGGATTTAAAGCGTAAGCTACTAAAAGGGCTTTCCTGCAGGTAACTCAGCGCGGGATCAAACTGGGCGTCGAATCCTTGTTCGATTCGATCGGGCGCCACCATAGCAGTCGGGTCGAAACGCACCCAACCTTCACCTTCGAGCCAAACCTCAGCCCATGCGTGGGCCATATATTGATACACGCTGTAGTAACCCGCTTGCGGATTCAACTCACCGCCCTGATAACCCGTAACCATACGTGCGGGTAAGCCTGTGGCCCGCGCCATAACAATGAAGGCTGCGGCATAGTGCACACAAAATCCGGCTTTGTTTTCAAATAGAAAATCATCCACTTGTTGCGGTCCAAGGGGAGGTGGCGTGAGTGTGTAGAAAAAAGGCTCGGTATTAAAGTGGCGCATCATGGCCCAGAGTCGTGGCTTAGGCTCGGGATATTGAGTCTTGAATTGCTCGGCCAGCGCCCAAGTTCGTGGATTACTGTTACTCGGAAGTTCGATGTTAATCTGCCTTTGCCGCGCCGAGAGCCTGAGATCCATCTTCGCCTTGGGCCAAGACTCTACTTGATAACTCATTCGCTGATCGACATTGCGCAGCGCTAACAGCCGATAGTCGGGCATATTGACCACACTATCATCTTGGCTGTAGGCGACATCAAGGCCAAATAACCACGGCTGGTGGCTCGGCTCAGCAATCACTTGGTAACGAATACTCGGCTTGTTGTTTTGCTTGTCTTGTTTTGCAGCATCTTGATCTTCGCTACTTATCGAAGCGGGGTTCTTTGTTAAATCAGGATCATTGGTCATAGCGTCAGAACTGGTGACCATCAAAGCTGGACTATTAAGCATCAATGCAGGACTGGGCCGCGAGGGCGGGAACAGCAACGCATCTTTTTGCAGCTTTTGAATGCCTTCCTCCTGACGCCAAGTTATACCGTCATAGTTTTCCATCACCAGCGCGCGCCAATATAACTCAGCATTAATGGGCGCCGCATTGTTAAAACTCGCCCTAAAGGCCAGTTCGGTCGAACGGGTGAGCTTGCCGATATCACCAATGGCCAGACTATCAGACAAGCCCGTTTGCGCTTCTTTCATGTTGGGCACTAACCAGAGCGGCGCAAAACGCGGTAACACTAAAAACAACAGCAGTGCGAGGGGCACACTCTGGAGTAAAAATTTACTACCGAGCCATGCCGTGTGTTTTAGGGAGTGTTTATCTTGATACAAAGTAACGAGTACGCAGGTATTGATCAGCGTTACCACGAGTAAATGCGCGGTATTAAGCAGGGATTGATGGTCGATAAAGGTCAGCGCGATAATAAAATAGCCCGCGAGGACGACAACGCGCACATCCCTTTGATTACGCATTTCAATGTATTTTAAGGCATAACCTAACAGCAGCAGATTCACTAGCGCATTGAGTAAGCCTATTTCCTTTGAAACGAGTGCCAGTGTGGTTGCGGCGCCGATCGCAAGACTGGTGACCAGAAAACGCGGCGGCTTTGCCACTTTGCCGACATAAATCCCCACACGCCACAGCAAACAAATTGCGCAAATGCCTAAGGTCCAAGGCGTGGTTTTATCAAATAGCGGGCTCAGTACGGCGATATTGGTGATTAATAACCAAAAGAGTGTCTGACGGCTGATGTTATCGCCAATTTGCGGTGTCGTGCTGCTGGCCGTTAATGTCATACCTGTTCCCTCGAGGTCGGGATATGACGCTGCTTGCTGGTGGTTTTAGCCATTTTATTTGAGTGCTTTGCCGCTGACGACGAATTAACGGCTGACGGCGCAAGCTTTGGATACAAGGCAAGGGCCTTATGGCAGGCTATTCTATGGTTATGACCGATAGAGGGCGCGATCAGGATATCCTCGCCCATGGGTGTTTGCAGATGTAGGCCAAAATATTGCTCGAGTTGCGTGAGTTTATTGATTTGCCAGCTTAATTGACTCAACTGGGTTTCGAGCCGTTTAGCATCGGGTCTGAGTCTTAACCAAACGGGATCGCCTTGGGGCTGCTGGAATTCTTTACTCAACATACCGCGCCCCTGCGCCCACTGTTTCCACGCCACTTGCTTGAGGGACTCGCCGAGCACATGGGGTTTAAGGCCTTTAAACTCATCGATACCCGACACATGTTTACCCGCCAGTAGCAGAGGATCTTGCTCAGACTGAGTATGATCAGCCTCAAGTTGCAGCGGCGCTTCAATCGGCTGGGCAAAGACTAAGTGGCTGATGCCCAAATCCACATGGGACCAAGCGCGGCACAGCCCTAAGGGATAAAAGGATTCAATTTTGAGCCGCCCCGGTGACACTTGGCCCCGCTGATGATATTCGAAGGGCACGAGCGCTTGCTGTTCATCTGTACTGACGTTCTGCACCGTATAAGTGCGATTATGCGGATAGTTAAGCTGAATATTATGACCACTGTGGTGAGTGCTGATGAGGACAGGAAAAGTTAAGGTTTCGCCGGCATAGACTTCGGGCGGCGTCATGGCGCGTAAATGTAGACCCGCCAGATTTTTGTAACTGTAGAGAATACAGGTATTAAACAGGCTTAGGAGTAAGATACTAAGGCCAATGACTAAATTATTTTGATAGTTAGTACCAAATAGATATAAGAGTAAAACCAACCCGAGCCAAACTAAACCGAAACCACTCGGCAGAATAAAAATACTGCGATGGCTTAAGGTGATTTCAGGACTCGGTGGCAAACGCCTCGCTAACCAACGCTGCCAAATCGGTTCTAAAGTCGGCACGAAAGTTGGGCGTATCAGTCGTTTCACTTTTGCATCACTTCCTTGATTGAATGGCTTGCTTTAACAGCTCGATTTTATTGCTAAGTTAATGAATGCCTTCACAATATTGTTCATGTCAGCGGCTCGCTACATGATGGGATTAACGCTCGCCAGAATTCGCTCGGATAGGGCTTCGCCCTGTAATTGGCTACTGGTTCTGAGTCTATGCTCCGCCACGCAGCAAAATACCGCTTGTACATCTTCAGGGACTAAATAATGTCGACCCTCTAAAAAAGCCCATGCCTTAGCGGCTTGCAATAGGGCTTTGGTGGCGCGGGGCGATAAACCCACGCTATCACTTTGGCTGCGAGAAAAACTCACTAAGGCCAGAATGTAATTGAGTAAGGCATCGGAAGCGCTGACCTTGTCGCACTGTTCTTGCAGTTGCATCAAGGCCAGTGGTGTCAAGCATTGGGGCAGTTGAGCTAAGGTTAAGTGGTTATGATTGCTCTTCAGCATCGCAAGTTCGGCGTCGTGGCTTGGATAACCAATTGACAGACGCATCATAAACCGGTCGAGCTGCGATTCTGGCAGTGGAAAAGTGCCGGATTGATCGGTGGGGTTTTGAGTCGCGATCACAAAGAAAGGATTGGGCAATCTGTGGGTGATGCCATCGACGGAGATTTGTTGTTCGGCCATCGCTTCAAGCAAGGCGCTTTGGGTCTTAGGGCTGGCGCGGTTAATTTCATCGGCCAAGATCATCTGCTTAAAAATCGGCCCTGGATGGAAGATAAATTGCGCCTGATGTTTATCAAAAATAGACACACCGAGAATATCAGCGGGCAGCATGTCGCTGGTAAATTGAATTCTTTGGTAACTCAAGCCCAAGCTTTGGGCTATGCCATGGGAAATACTGGTTTTACCCATGCCGGGTAAATCTTCAATCAGCAGGTGGCCGCGGGCGAGAATGCAGGCCAAAGCAAGCCGAATTTGCCTTGGTTTGCCCAGCAACACTTGTTCGAGTTGATGTAGTAATTCGCTGATCCCAGATTGTGCCACGGGCGACTCCTAATACATTTAAAAGCGTAACTGAAAGTGCATGCGAAAGCAGACAAGCTTTACCACTATGGCGGATCATCGCCTGCTTATCCAGTGGCATTTCTAGTGCGAAATCAATTACTCGACTGAATGACGTTTAGGCTTGCGTGTGCTGGTGGCGCAAAGTCAAAGGGCGACGCGTGGATCTATGCAAGACACAGCGCTTGACTGCGGGTGGGGCGAATAAACCAAGATTTAAACAGAAAGCCTTGGACTAAGTCGACGCCTATGTCTCGCGCAAACGCCAAGTGGGCTTCGGTTTCTATGCCTTCTAGAATGCACTGTTTGTTGGTTTGCTTGGCAAAGTTAATCAGCGCTATGAGTAATTGGACTCCCTCGGGATGCGTGATGTGGGTTAACCAATGACGATCTAACTTGAGATAATCCACATTCATCATCAAATCGACACAAAGCATGGAGTGGGGCGCGCCAATATCGTCCAGCGCTACCTTGATATTTGCTTGTTTAAATTGGCTGAATAGCTGATTGGCAAGCTGGGCATCGTTAATGCAGGTATTTTCAATGATTTCGACCGTGACTTGCTGGTACTGCGATAATAGCTTTATAAGCTTGGCAGTATGTGGCCCATCGACAGCATGGGGATCGACATTGATAAAAATGCGCTGCTGGCTGGGCGCGTGAGCGAGTTGAAATGCTTTGGCTTGATATTCAACGGCGGCGAGTAATTCTGTGGATTCATGCAATTGCTCGAACACGATATTAGGTGCAACCGCATCGCCATCAGGTAGATAAAAACGCGCTAAGGCTTCATAGCCGTCGATGGCTAACGTATGGGGATCGACAAAGGGTTGGTATTCGCAGCTGAGCGTTAACGAACTAAGGTTAATCATGGGCCTAATGGGAGTCTTAATGCATTAATACTAATTATTCGCATTTAATGCCTCGCAGTGCAAACAAGTTTACGATAAAACGGCGTGATTGCTGAATAATTATTCGCTTTGCTAATTATTTGAATTTAGAGAATATCATTCAGAATTTTTGGCGGTTAAAGCATGAGCATTACCTTAGGGTATGCTGAAAAGTAGGAACTCGATACTGCTGAGTATCGAGTTCCTTTTTATGTCGCGAGTTAGTAAGCAAACTTCAGTTCGGCTTCGCTGAATAATGGCTGCGCTTTTTGCTCCTGCGCCTCATAAATCAATCGATAGCTGAAGACGGCTTGCACATATTCACGGGTCTCAGTGAAGGGAATGGCTTCGATAAAGCCCATGGCATCGAGTTTGCCATCTGAATTTGCTAACCAGCGACGCACCCGTGACGGACCGGCGTTATAGGCGGCTGTGGCGAGGATACGGTTCTGGTTAAACTCTTTCAACAACTGGGCATAGTAAGCACTGCCAAGATTGAGGTTAAGCTCCGCGCTATAAAGATCCTTAGGATCGCTATATTTAGCCCCATGTTTCTTGGCGGTTGCTTTAGCGGTCGCAGGCATAATTTGCATTAAGCCGCGGGCACCGACGCCTGAGGTCGCATAAAGATAAAATGCGCTCTCGCGGCGACTGATCGCTCGGATTTCATCTATGTTCACTTTGTGCTTTTTACTGGCGTGTTCAAAACCTTCTTGGTGCGCCATCGGGAAGCGTAGGGGAATGTCATCCCACAACTTACCTTGGATACTGGCTTCGACGCCAAAATCATACCAGCCTTGCTCATGGGCATAACGGCCGTAACGGGCTCGCATAGTATTGTCACTGCGTCTGAGCAGCGACATCCATTCGTAACGTGCATCGAAATAACGATCCAGCGCCATTAGCTCTTGCACGCGCACAAAACCCAGATCATCGGTTAATTTTTGGCTGCTGGCGTCGACGACAGGCTCAGGGCTTTGATTCAGCGAGACGGGTTTATTTAAAAACTGTGCGGCGGCAAAACCGTAAAAATTACGTTCATTGCTGATTGTCGCCAGCGCTTTGGTGGCACTTTCTGGCGCATCTTTAGCATTAGTGCGATAGAGCCAATATTGCCAGCGCTCCTTAGCCAAGGTTTCAGGTTGCAGTAAATTTAAATAACGGGCAATGCTGCGCATGTCGTGATCGCGAATGGCCCATCTTAACCGGCGTTCAAATAAGTCGTCACTTTTTAGCTCGGCCAGCACATTGTCGACATAGCTTTTATGGCTATCATCTTGTTCGATTAAGATACGGCGAACTAAGTATTTATCCAGTTGTTGGGCTTGTGCTGGCGTGAAACGATTAGCCTTTTGATACCGTTCATACAAATTAATCGCTTGGTCGAGATCCTTGCGGGCAAGACGTTTTAATCCCGCCGCGACTATGTCACCCACAATCGGATTTTTATCCTTAAACTTTTCGGTATGGCGCAGGCTGTTTGGATCTTTATAGACGGCGACTAAGCGCTTCGCTTCGTTATTATGGGTGGTGATTTTCTGGGATAAAAAGCTCAGCAGACTGGTTTCGCCAGTTTCAAAACTCAGCATCATCCGCGCCCAGATCACATCTTGAGTGCGTTTACCTGCTTTGGTCCAAGCATTAAACAGGGGATCACATTCCTTTGGCCGTGAACTACCAAAGACCCAGAGTGATTGCGCCGCCGCATAGACGGTTTTTATCTCGCCCTTGGCAAGTTTTGCTTCGTAGTAATAACATTGCAGGCGGATGTCGGTAGGAGCATCGGGGCTTATCGCAAGATAATCACTCCAGCGTTTTTGGGTTCCCGCATTGTTTAAGTATTTAGACCTTAACCTGTTGTACATAGGCGTGGTTTGATACTTATCAATCAGATTTTTTGCCGCAGCGCCATGCAAACCATTGAGATCGCCTATGTCGATATCATGGTCTAAGTAAATCGCCAGCGGATAATCGCCTAATTTTGCCCGTAGGGGTTTATAGACTTCATAGTCCTGTTTCTTTAAGGCTTTTTCGGCCTCAAGGAAGGTTTTCTGCGTTGGCGTTAACGCGAATGCAGAAGGGGCATTCAAGGCGCCTGCGAGCAATATTGCGCTGGATATAACCACATTCATCACGGCTTTGCACATGGAGCGTTTGCCTCCGGGCATCAAGGTATCAATCGACATGTCCGTATCGATTCAAGGTTATTGGTGAGTGTTTAACTCTATTAATCAATTAGGTTTTTCAACTTTGTAATCAACTCAGTCTCTCAACTCTCTATCTCATTCTGGATTTACGCGGGTTCGAGTTCTGTGTCCTTAGGATCGCGCGTTGGCGGCAGCGTCTGCTCCGCGTCATCCTGTGTATCGTTGTCGTCTTGGGCTTCATTAAGCGCTTTTTCTAATAGCATTTTATCCAGTTGTTTGCTGGTATCGACCCCGAGTTGCTGCATTAAGTGGGCTTGACGCACTAGATTGCCTTTGCCCGATGACAGCTTGTTCATGGCGCTGTGATAGGTTTTTTCGGCGTTATCTAAGGCACGACCGAGTTTTTCCATGTCTTCAATATAACCACATAACTTGTCGTAAATACGACCCGCTTGTTTTGCTATGGTTTGCGCGTGTTGGTTTTGATATTCGTAGCGCCAAATATTGTTAATGGTGCGCAGGGCTACCAGTAAATTCGTCGGGCTTACCAACATGATATTCTGCTCAAGAGCAAAATTGACTAGGCTAGGATCATGCTCTAACGCCAGTAAAAATGCCGGTTCAATAGGAATAAACATCAACACATAATCGAGGCTCTTAAGCCCGTGCAGATTTTGATAATCCTTTTGACTCAAGCCCTTAATGTGACTGCGAATCGAGATCACATGCTCATTAATCGCCTGTTGGCGTAGGGCAGGATCTTCACTGTTGAAGTAACGCTCATAACTGACTAAGGACATTTTAGCATCGATGACCACGTCTTTATTTTCTGGCAGATGCACAATCACATCCGGCTTAAAGCGCTTACCGTTGTCGTCCTTGAGATCTTGCTGGGTATGGTATTCATGGCCTTCACGTAGACCGCTTTCCTGCAGGACGCGATCGAGGATCACTTCACCCCAGTTACCTTGCTGCTTGTTATCACCTTTAAGCGCTTTAGTCAGGTTGATTGCATCTTGGCTCATCTTCAGATTGAGATCTCGCAGGTGCTCAAGTTGATGTTTAAGGGCGCTGCGCTCGGACTGTTCGTGGGTGTAGGATTCACGAATTTGCTGTCTGAATCCTTCAAGCTGTTGTTTCAATGGCCCAAGCACGCCTTCGAGTTGGCTGGCATTTTGATGCTTAAAGTTTTCGCTACGTTCTTCAAAGATTCGATTGGCGAGGTTTTCAAATTGGGTTTGTAAGCGCACTTCGGCCGATTCTAAGCTAGCGATTTTATCCTGCAGTGATTCTTGCTGGGCATCGGCCTTGGCTTGAATGGTTTGCTGCATGGCATTGGATTTCGACAGCGCCAATTGAATTTCTAACTGACGGCGCTGGCTGTCATTCAATTGTTGCTCTAAGGTGGGTACACGTTCGGCTAAGGCCTCGGCTTTACCTAATTGTTCAATTTTGAGCTCAAGGCGCTGCTGGTATTGGCGCAGTTGCGCCTCTTTGTCATCAACCAAAATTTGCTGTTGTGCTAAGGATAATTCAGCATCTTCATTCACTTGACGCATCTCTTGCTCAAGTTGATCTTTATGTTGTTGCCAACGTTGGCGCGTGAGTCTTTGATTGAGCAGGGCACCGATCAACAGGCCTAAGAATGCAATGGCGAGAAGGCCGATGATTTCGGCGACGGAAAAAGATTGAGAAAATGGCATGATCAATAGCACTCCTTTAGCTTTGGCGCTTAGGTTCGCATGCCGCCCAATAGGCTTCAAGCCCTTTAATCAACTATATCTGCGCTTAATGCTTGAATGAGCAAGTCTTATACGTTTAAGGTGAATTTATTCACGGGTGGAAAGTTTTTCTGGCTTTTACCTGTCTATATTAAAGTGAGCATAGAAGTGAGCGATACAGACGAGCGCCAGATAAGCTTTTATCGCGACTCGGTGGCGTTAATCATTAGATGGTAGAGGTGTCAATTGGCTAAACATTCCCGTTTTACCCCAGGTATTCTTAAAAAAGCGCAGTGGCACATGCAAGATAACCAAGTGACGCCCGAAGCGGTGTTTCGCTCGCGCCGGCAGATTGTGAAAGCCATGGGGCTTGGTGCTATTGGTGCCAGTGTGCCCGGTTACGTGCAGGCCGGACTGTTCGATCTATTTGGCGATCAGCCTAAGTCCTCATTTATCACGACACCACTGACGTTTCAAACCAATAAGCAATACGGTGATGCCGATGTGTTAACCCCGCTTGATAAGGTGACGCAACACAATAACTTTTACGAGTTTGGCACGGATAAGCAAGATCCCTTCAATAATGCCCAAGGCTTTAAAGTTGATCCTTGGCAACTGCGTATTGAAGGTGAAGTCGAACGCCCCATGACGTTAGATTTTAATGATCTCACCAAAATGTTCCCGCTTGAGGAGCGTAATTATCGTCTGCGGTGCGTTGAAGCTTGGTCCATGGTGATCCCTTGGGTGGGATTTCCGCTGGCGGCATTATTGAAAAAAGTCGGTGTGACCAACAAGGGCAAGTATGTCGCCTTCGAAACCGCTTTTGATCCTGAGCAAATGCCGGGGCAGAAGAGCCGATTAATGGGCGGTGGTATTCATTATCCCTATGTTGAAGGCTTGACGATAGCCGAAGCCATGAACGATTTAACCTTAATGTCGGTTGGCTTGTATGGCAAAACCCTGCCGCCGCAGAACGGCGCGCCCATTCGCTTGGTGGTGCCGTGGAAATATGGCTTTAAGAGCATTAAATCGATAGTGCGAATTCGCGTGATGGATAAACAGCCGCCAACAAGTTGGAATCAACTTGCTCCGCATGAATATGGATTCTATGCCAACGTGAATCCGGCGGTGGATCATCCACGCTGGTCACAGGCCAGTGAACGTCGTATCGGCGAAGGGGGATTATTCTCAGCAACCCGCATCGATACCCAGCCGTTCAACGGTTACGGCGAGTTTGTGGCTTCACTGTATGACGGCATGGATCTGAGGAAAAACTATTGATGTTTGGTTTGTTTGAAAATATGCCATTTAGCGGGGATGACCTATGTTGAGATTAACCGCTAAGCACTTGTTTTGGCTAAAAGCGTTATTTCATTTGCTGGGTTTAGTGCCCATCGTCTACCTAGTGCTCACTGTAGTGTTAGGCCGTGCGGGCGGCGATCCTGTGCAGCATATTATTCACTACACAGGCATAGGTGCGTTAAATGCTTTAGCGGCGACCTTGCTGATTTCACCCATTGCCAAGCTGACTAAGCAAGGGCTGTTGATGCAGACTCGCCGTTTAGTGGGCTTATATGTGTTTGCCTATGCCACCTTGCATATCTTGGCGTTTTTTAGTTTAGATCTGTTATTTGCTTGGGAATTACTGTTTAGCGAGGTGGTAAAACGGCCGTATATTTTAGTCGGCGCAGTGGCTTATCTTATTGTCACCGCTTTGGCGATCACTTCGTTTAAAGCCTTGATGCGTAAGATGGGGCGTCGTTGGCAAACCTTGCATAATGGGGTGTATTTAGTCGCGATATTAGCGCCAATCCATTTTTACTGGTCGGTAAAATCGGAAATCATCGAACCGAGTCTGTATATTGTAGGTTTTAGTGTGTTGCTGCTGTGGCGTACGCCTTGGCTTAAGCGCATCCTCAGCCGTAAAGGGATGAGTAAAACCGTGAAAAAGACGACCAGTGGACAAGATAAAGCGTCGATAAGTCGATAAAATCAGCTTAAACGCATGGCGCGAGTGGTGAATTGCTGGCTTGTTTTATGTTTCTTTGTGCCTAACGCAAATTAAAAGTATAAAACAACAATGCCGAATCCAGATTCGGCATTTATCATTTAGCGAACTGTTCTGCTCAGTTAATCTAACTCAGTTAATCTTCTTGCTCAGGTGGCAAGACTTAACCTAAACCTTGAGTCGCTGACTTCATTTGAATGAACTCAATTTTATAACCGTCTGGATCTTCAACAAAGGCAATCTCTGTGGTGCCACCTGCGACTGGACCAGGTGCACGTGTTACTTTGCCTCCGGCTGCGGCAATAGCAGCGCAACGGGCGTAGATATCTTCATCGCCAATTGCTAAGTGGCCAAAGCCAGTGCCTAAATCGTATTTGTCAGTGCCCCAGTTATAGGTCAGTTCAACCACGGCTTGGCCTGTGGACTCTTCACCGTAACCTACGAAAGCTAAAGAATATTTGTATTCTGGATTTTCAGAGGTGCGAAGTAGTTTCATGCCGAGCACTTCAGTATAAAAAGCAATACTGCGTTCTAAGTTACCGACGCGGATCATAGTGTGTAATAGTTGCGACATAGGTCCTCTCTCTAAATAGATTCCGGTGGGGAGTATATCAAAAATGTCTCTGCGCATGACCACAAATCTCATCCATGGTGTTTTTATCACACTTGATCAATTCGATTGGTTAGGATAGGAAAACGCTGGCTGTCGACGGGCTAATTTGCGGATTGTGATAAGAAAATTGCCGATAAATTGGCTGTTGCTCACAAAACACAGAGACAAACATGGGATTTTACCGCGAGGTTGACGATAATACAGCCATACCAACTAGGAGAGTGAATGATGAACACCGAAGTTAAAATGGCCTTAGGCACTACAGTTGTAATTGCTTTATTTTTCAGCGCGTTCTTTGTTTCAATGTTTTAACGACTAATATTAGTTTGAGTTAACCCAGCTCCAAGTTAAGCAAAAAAGCCGCTATTGCGGCTTTTTGTTTGTCTGGGATCCAGTCTCATCAATGTGAAAAAAACGCTGAAACGTCAATTTGCTCGACTAAGTTGATTCGAAGCTTATTCTTCAGGATAGATTTTTTCTTTAAATTCGCACAAGTCTTCAATGATACAGCTGCCGCAGCGGGGTTTGCGCGCAAGGCAAGTGTAGCGGCCATGCAGGATAAACCAGTGATGCACATCGACTTTAAATTCTGCGGGAACCACTTTTAGCATTTTTTCTTCCACTTCAACCACGCTCTTGCCGGGCGCAAATTTAGTGCGATTGGCGAGGCGAAAAATATGGGTGTCGACGGCGATGGTTGGCCAGCCAAAGGCGGTATTGAGCACTACGTTAGCCGTTTTGCGCCCTACACCGGGCAGGGACTCAAGTGCTTCGCGGTTTTCAGGCACTTCACCATTGTATTTCTCAATCAAGATCTCACAGGCTTTGATCACATTGATGGCTTTGTTGTTATACAGGCCAATCGTCTTGATATATTCCTTTAATCCATCCACGCCTAAGGCATAAATGCTGTGGGCGGTATTGGCCACAGGAAAGAGTTTGTCCGTTGCCTTGTTGACACTCACATCCGTCGCTTGGGCGGATAAGGTCACGGCGACTAAGAGTTCGAAGGGACTGGAAAAATTGAGCTCGGTTTCAGGTTTCGGATTGTTATCGCGAAGACGGGTGAGGATCTGGATGCGTTTTTCTTGATTCATGTACGATTCCTGCGCGGTTGTTAGGTTCAACTCGTCATTATCAATAGGGTATTAATGATGATTGAACGAGTTTGAAACCTAGACCTGCTGATTTCCTATGCTTTGAGTTCTTATGCTGAGTGCTTATGCTTTGATATATTATGTTTTAATTCCAGTCGCTTAAGTGCGCTAGGCGCACATTAAGCGTTGAACACCATACTCTGTACTATGCAGGAATGAGGCCTTTATGTCGAAAGCCTAACCAACCTTAGTGATGCGCGCGCGGGTGACACTTGGCTCTGCGGCGACTTGAGGTTGGCGTTCTTTCACTTTTTTATCAATCACATTTTTCAATGCAATCAATAGTCCCATCACGATAAATGCGCCAGGTGGCAGCATAGCGAGTAGAAAAGGAGTGTCGACTTGCCATAAGTGGATGGTTAAGGATTTTGCCCATGGGCCGAGCAGTTGATCGGCGCCATCAAACAGTGTGCCTTGACCTAAGATTTCCCGCGTTGCGCCTAATACGGTCAGCACTAAGGTAAAACCGAGTCCCATCATCAGACCATCGAAGGCAGCGCTAAAGGCGTTATTACGCGAGGCAAAGGCTTCGGCGCGACCGATAATGATGCAGTTGGTCACAATCAACGGTAGGAAGATCCCAAGGGATAAATACAGACCGTAGGCATAGGCATTGATGAGCAATTGCACTGTGGTCACTAACGCGGCGATGATCATCACAAATACTGGAATACGAATTTCTTTGGGCACATAGTCGCGCACCAGTGACACTAAAATATTAGAGCCAATCAGCACCAACATAGTCGCTAGGCCAAGCCCTAGCGCATTCGTGATCGTCGCTGTGACCGCAAGCAGCGGGCACAAGCCTAATAGTTGCACTAGGCCAGGATTATTCTTCCACAGACCTTGCCAAGCAATTTCGCGATAATTAGTCATGGTTAGCCTCACAATTTAGCGGCTGGCTGAAAATTTGCGCTTGGTTATTATTGAAATATCCTACTGCGTTCTTGACTGCTTTGACATAAGCACGCGGGGTGATAGTTGCGCCAGTGAATTGATCAAAATCGCCACCGTCTTTTTTAACCAACCATTGTTTATCATCTGCCGAGCTTAACACTTTACCGACAAATTGAGTGACCCAATTGGATTTACGCAGATCGATTTTATCACCAAGCCCAGGTGTTTCTTGGTGGGCTAAGGTGCGAACACCGAGGACTTCACCTGTTGTTTTGATACCTACAATTAATTTGATGTTGCCGTTATAGCCATCGGGCGCAATAGCTTCAATGGCGATGGCCACAGGTTTGCCTGCACTGGTGGCTATATAGGCGGGCATTGGGCTGTCGGTTCCTAATGCGTCTTTATCCAGCAGCAAAGTACATTGAGCAGTTAGCTCGTTATCGTGCATCTCATCAGGAATTAATTGATGTAACACTCGCATTAATTCCTGCTGTTCTTGCTGCTTAATTTTATCAACAGTTTGTTGATTGACTGCGGCGACGAGCCCAGTGCAAATCAAGGCAAACAATGCCAATAAAAAACCATTTTTAATCATCGGATTTTTCAACTCTTTTTCCTTAAGCTCTCGTAGCCTGCAGAATGATGCTATCGCTTAGCATGACCTTAGTTCGTTGAATGGCCATAGGTGCGTGGACGCACGTAATAGTCAATAAAGGGCGCGCAGAGGTTAGCCAATAATACGGCAAAGGCGAAGGCGTCAGGGTAACCACCTTTCGTGCGGATGATATACACCAACACACCAATTAACGCGCCGAAGATAATGCGGCCACGGGGGCTGGTTGCGGCAGTAACGGGATCGGTGGCGATAAAAAACGCCGCTAACATGGTTGCGCCAGAAAACAAATGCAGCAACGGACTGGCTTGGTTATCGGGTGACAGTAAGAAACCAATACTCGATGCCACAAAGAGGCCTAATAACACGCCAGTGCTAATGTGCCAGCGAATAGCTTTAAGTTTAAGCAACACTAACCCGCCAGCAAGATAAGCCAAGTTGACCCAGAACCAACCTACGCCTGTGCTGCCATCAAAAATGGCTTTGGTGAGACTTTCTGTGGTGGTTAATCCCATGGATAAATCGGTTTTGAGGGTATCGAGTGGCGTTGCCATTGTCATGCCATCAATGCCTAAACGAAATTGCTCCATATTCACGTGCGCGCCAACATTAAAAATAAGTTGCAAGCTTTCAACAAGGCTGGGTGAATGCAGTGCAACTGTGCTCGGTGCTATCCAGGTGGTCATTTGCACAGGGAACGAGACTAACAGCAATACATATGCCGCCATTGCAGGGTTGAATAGGTTATGGCCTAAGCCGCCGTAGAGGTGCTTAACTATAACGATCGCAAAGGCGGTGCCCATGACGATCATCCACCAAGGGGCGAGGGGCGGAATGGCGACACCAATTAAGATGGCGGTGAGCATGGCGCTGTTATCGCTAAGGCTCGCTTTGATATTGCGATTGCGAAGTTTCATCACAGCGGCTTCGCAGCTTAAGGCGACGAGGATCGCCAGCAGGACTTGCACAAGTGTGCCCCAGCCAAAAAAGGCACATTGCACGACAAGGCCCGGCAGTAAACATAAAATCACCCTTTGCATGACCGTTGAGGTATGCAAGTTACGCGTTACATGGGGTGATGAGGCTATTTTAAACGCCATTGTGTTCCCTTTTAATCATTCTGTTCTTAATCATTAGTCACACTTGAGTCGCTCGAAGCGTTGGCTTCTTGGGCGAGTGCCGCTTTTTTGGCTTTTGCCTTGGCGATGGTCGCAGCAATCCGCGCTTTTTTCAGTTCATCACTGGATAACGGCGCCGTTTCAATGGGCTCTGCAGCAGATTCTACCGATGGCAAAACGGTTTCGGCTCCAGTTGTTGCAGCCTCAAGCGTTGCTGCTATCGAGGGCGATGCGACGTTAGCTTCAGTTTGGATCTCGTCAACGGACTCTATTTCAGACTCAGTTTTAGACTCCGCTGATGCAGCTGCTATTTTCTTAGCTTTAGCACGAGCAACAGCGGCGGCCACTTTGGCCTTTTTAATCGCTTCAGCGTCGTTAACGTCAGTAGTGGCTGTATCTGTATCATCATTCACATCTGCTTGAACGTTAGCTGTGGAATCAACTGCTGGAGTCGCGGTCTGGATTAAATCGCTCTCAGTATTTACCTCTGCTTGTTGGGCGGCTTTTTTCGCTTTAGCGCGAGCAACTGCGGCGGCCACTTTGGCCTTTTTAATCGCTTCAGCGTCATTAACGTCACTAACGATAATTTCAGTATTGCTAACTTCAATATCACTAGCGGCGGTTTCTACTTGCTGCGCCGCTTTCTTGGCCTTGGCACGAGCAACGGCTGCTGCTACTTTCGCCTTTTTATCATCGGCAGCGCTGAGCTCTGATGTGCTGTCAGCGGTTTCTGCAGGTTCAAGCGGCGCGGTATCGGTTTGCTGTGCGGCTTTTTTGGCCTTGGCGCGCGCAATCGCCGCAGCGACTTTGTCTTTCTGGGATAAAGGCGCTTCCTGCGCTATCACATCAGTGGCTGATTCAGTCGCATCAACATTCGCCGAACTGTCTATTTGAGCGCTATCTGTGTCCACACCATGTGTTTTAGTACTCTCGGTATTTGCTTGAGCGGCTTTTTTCGCCTTCGCACGGGCGATGGCAGCGGCAACGGCGGCCTTACCCTTTGGTGCTTCTGTAGTGTCAGTCGCTGTGGCGTTTAATTCTGCAGTTGCTGGTTGTTCTATTGTTGCTCCACCTGTGGCTGCTTGTGCCGCTGCGGCTTTTTTCGCGGCGATGCGTGCCATAGCCTCAGCAACGGCATTTTTATCTGTGCCTGTCATCGTCGCTTGTCGGCGCTCTGCAGCTTCTTTCGCTTTAGCTTCACGGGCCAGTTTTTCTTCTTCGAGACGCGCTAAGCGGGCATCGAAGCGTTGTTTAGCGCGCTCTGCTTGTTGCTTCTCATCGGCGGCTTGTTTAAGTGCCGATTTGGCAATGCGGTAATACTCGACTAAAGGAATATCACTCGGGCAAACGTAACTACAACAACCGCATTCAATACAATCCTTTAGATTGTAACTGGCGGCTTTGTCATATTCTTCGGCCTTGGCGTGCCAAAAAAGTTGCTGTGGCAACAAGAGTGCAGGGCAGGCAGTGGCACATTCGCCGCAGCGGATACAGGCTTTTTCTTCTGGCGCGCTACCAATTTCTTGGCTGCTGGGTACCAGAATACAGTTAGTGCCTTTTAAAATTGGCACTTGGATATTGGCTAACGCATGGCCCATCATAGGCCCGCCAATAATCACCTTTTGTTCAGCTTCTGGCGTGAATTCAGTTGCCGTCAGTATGTGATCAACGGGCGTGCCTATCGGTAACCAGTAATTTCCCGGTTTGCCGACATTTTTGCCTGTCACAGTCACTACGCGTTCAACCAAAGGCTTACCTTGGGTCACGGCTTGATGAATGGCAAAGGCAGTGCCGACGTTGTGCACTACAATACCGAGTTTGGCGGGGATCGACCCTGACGGGACTTCGCGGCCAGTAATGATTTGAATTAACTGCTTTTCACCGCCCGAAGGGTACTTTGTCGGGATAACCGTCACCCGAATGCTGCCTGCAGGGAGTCCGCATTGGTTGACTGCAGCTTGCATGGCTTTGGCCGCTTCAGGTTTATTGTCTTCAATGGCGATAACAATGCGTTTTGGTGCTAATAATCGATGGATTATGCCAATACCTGCGAGGATATCTTGGCTGTATTCGCGCATTAATCTGTCATCGGCGCTGATATAAGGCTCGCACTCGACGCCGTTGATGATGACTAAGTCGATTTCACTGACCGGATTTAGCTTAATATGAGCCGGAAACGCTGCGCCGCCCATACCCGCAATACCCGCTGAGCGAATTATATCGACGATTTGCTGATGGCTTAAGTCATCAAGTTGATTGGGTACTAACTCGCACCAGGTGTCCTTGCCATCGGCAGCAATAACGCAAGTGTTAACCGGCAGTGCAGAGGCGTGGTTACTGGCCCTTGGCTCAATAGCAACAACTGTGCCTGATGTTGGTGCATGTACAGGTAAATGCCAAATGGAAGTACCTTGCGTTAACGGCGTGCCTTTTAGCACCTTATCGCCAACCTTCACCGCAAGCGTACAGTTTTCACCGACTTGTGGCACTGGTACTAAGTACGTCGAGGCTAATGGCAATTGGCCAATCGGCGTCGCGTTGGAGAGAAATTTGACTTCAGGAGGATGTATACCACCGGGTGAGCGCCAAAGGGTTCCTTTATCTAATTGATCTAATAAAGTTAACACCGCTTTTCCTCTTCTAACTGTGGATCTTTGCTCTGAATCTCTTTGCTGAGAGTCTCTTGGATGAGCGTCACTGGGATGGCATTTAAGCGCCAGTTCCAATTTTTAAGATTCTGGGTAACAGGGATCATATCGATACAATCGACGGGACAAGGCTCAACACAAAGATCGCAACCAGTGCAGTCGGTTGTGAGCACGGTATGCATCAGCTTGCCTGCACCGATAATCGCATCCACAGGGCAGGCTTGAATACATTTAGTGCAGCCAATACATTCATCTTCGCGAATATAGGCGACTTTCTTGACCTGAGATTGTGCCTCGGCATTCAGCGGCTCTGGCTCAACGCCCATTAGAGTCGCCAGCTTTTCCATGGTGGCTGTGCCACCTGGGGGGCATTTATTGACTTTATCGCCATTGGCAATGGCTTCTGCATAAGGGCGACAACCTGGGTAACCGCATTGACCGCATTGGGTTTGTGGCAGAATAGCTTCGAGCTCATCGACAATCGGGTTGCCTTCAACCTTGAATTTAAGGGCGGCAAAACCGAGTAACACCCCAAAGACTAATGCCAATAGGGTCAACAATACGACTGCAATTAAAATTCCGGACATCTTACTTAACCAATCCTGTGAATCCCATAAAGGCGAGGGACATAAGACCTGCGGTGATCATCGCAATCGCACCGCCTTTGAAAGGCAAGGGGACATCGGCGGCCGCTAAACGCTCGCGCATCGCCGAGAAGAGAATTAACACTAATGAGAAGCCTAACGCAGCACCAAAGCCATAGATAGCCGACTGGATAAAATCGTGCTTCTCGTTCACGTTTAATAAGGCAACGCCCAATACCGCGCAGTTAGTCGTGATTAACGGCAAGTAAATCCCTAAGGCACGGTGCAGAGCGGCACTGGTTTTTTGCACCACCATTTCAGTAAATTGCACCACAACGGCAATCACTAAAATAAAGCTCATGGTTCGCAGGTAACTCAGATCAAAGGGTAATAACAGATACTGGTTGACGAGATAACTGAGAATTGAGGCTAACGTCAGCACAAAAGTGGTCGCCATAGACATGCCAATAGCGGACTCCAATTTGCTGGAGACCCCCATAAAAGGGCACAGGCCTAAGAATTTCACTAAAACGAAATTGTTGACCAGCACTGTACTGATCAACAGGAGGAGATATTCAGTCATCCTAATACTTTTCTAAACGGATCTTGGCCGTATTATCGACTTTTCCGTATGCATAAACAACATATAGAATGCAGGGTTAACCATCTTTACTGTAAATTTTGGCGACGAATTAACCCGTTAAAGTATTAAATCTGATCTGTAATGGCCATAGCTTGTGGCTGTGCGATGTAATAGCCCTGTAATCCATCGATGAGGAGTTTTTCGAGGGTCAATTTTTCTTCTTGGCGTTCGACACTGGTAGCGATGACCCGGATGCCAATCCGCCTTGCGACATCCACCATCATACGCACGAAGAACTTATTGTTGCTGTCTTCATCGATATTAGAAGTGTAACTACCATCGAGCTTGATGAAGTCGGGCCGCACTTCGCTGAAGAATTTGAAGGAGGTAAAACTCATACCAAAACGCTCAATCGACACCCGCGAACCGACACTGTGCACTTCGCGGACAAACTTATAACTCGCCCCTAAGTTAGACTGCATTCCGGACTCGTTGATCTCAAATACTAAGCGCGAGGCGATGTATTTTTGCTTACCTAATATGTCCTTCAACCAAGCGACAAACATGTCTTGATGGGCCGAAAATGCGCTGATATTGATACCAAAGTTACCGGTAATGGTCGGGTTTTCCTTAAGTATTTTTAATGCACTGATCACCACCAGTTTATCTAACTCAGTACTCATACCGTGACGTTCAGCCATGGCAATCACTGTGGTGGTGGGTAAAAACTTGCCTTCGCTATTATAAAAACGGGCTAATAACTCGCGGTAAACTTCGACATCAGTACGACACGGCTGAATAGGTTGCTGGTAAAATTTTAATGCTTGGCGAGTGACTAAATCATTGATCGCCATCTTCCAGCGATCGTCTCCAAATTGTTCATCACCATTGAGTTTTTCTTGGATATGATAGCTATTGGGCCCAAGGGTTTGCGCTATGCTGACCGCAGTATCGGCAATGGTCAGTAAATTAGCCGCTTCCACTCCTTGGTTGTAGGGGACTAAGCCTATATGGGCAACGGATTCCGCTTTTGTCATCTGCTGATATTCATCGAGGTAAATCTTTAGCTGGTCTAAAAATTTCGGTGCATCTTTGAGCATAACTTCGGGAATAAACACTGCAAAATCAGCACTCGCTACTCGAAAATATTCGGCATCAGGATAGCTGCTACAGGCTTTACGGATACAATTGGCGACTCTTGCGAGATAATCATCTCCCGCTGTTCGCCCTTGTTTCTGGTTTATTTGCGCCAACTCGGTCGCTTTAACCATAGCCATCAAGCCCAATTGAGGAATATTTGGATTACTAATGGTTTCTAGTTTTTTTGTAAATCCTGGGCGGGTGCTAAAACCTGTCACTGTGTCTTGATAGGCGGCTTTATGTAGCTTTTCGTTTTCTTGATTGAGCTTATCGATTTGAGTTTTAAGTTGCAGGCGACATTCTTCAAGGGAAATACCAATAGGGTTGAGCTCGCCAGTCAGCTTTGATGATGCGACTGCAGAAAACCCTAACTCAGGTATTTTGGAAATATAATCAGCAGCATAACGTATTGCAGTCCTATGTTTTGACATTAATAGAACAAACACTAACAGTAATGTCAGATAAGCCACTAGCAACATGAGGCCAAGTTTTTCAGTGTTGCTAATTGCCGTATCAATGGCTTGATTGGCGCTGAGTTTGACTTGTAAACGACCGGCTGCCAATTTTTGTGTGTGGCTAAGGTCGATGGAAAATAAACTGGCTAAAGGATGGGAGTGTTGGCTGTCTAAGCTGCCTTCGGTATGGCTCAGTTGCCCGTCGGTATCATCAATATATTGGAAGAACTGAAATTGGTAGTCTTGAGATAGTTTTTTGAAGAGTTCAGTGCCATTACCTTGCCATTCTTGGTAGCGGATTAAGCTGGATTTAAAACTATCGAGTTCTTGCTGCTGTTGGACTTGCAATTGACTGTTTTCACTTTGATACACCCAAGCAAAAAGACCTAAAAAAATAAGCAGTAAAAAAATTGGATATGATTTTGACATGGCCATAAAAATCCGCTCTAGATTTTGGTGAGTACGAACAGGATAAGTTTAAGTCAAGAATGCTTAAAAACCGCTATCTGTGTGAAGATACTCAGAAATTTGTTTAATAAGCTGGTAACAGTGTAACTGCATTTGCTTAAAAACAAAACGAAAAGAATAAGTTGCCAAGCAGGAGTGAAACTGAGGAATGGGGTGTTGAATTAGAAAATATGGCTCCCCTGACTGGACTTGAACCAGTGACATACGGATTAACAGTCCGCCGTTCTACCGACTGAACTACAGGGGAGTAGAGGGTGCGATATTGCTATCGACTTTTAAGAAATAACACTTTGAATATGGCTCCCCTGACTGGACTTGAACCAGTGACATACGGATTAACAGTCCGCCGTTCTACCGACTGAACTACAGGGGAATCGGGTGCGATATGGCTATCGACTAAATTACTTGCTTTAAATTGGCTCCCCTGACTGGACTTGAACCAGTGACATACGGATTAACAGTCCGCCGTTCTACCGACTGAACTACAGGGGAATCGTTTTAAAACAGCAGTGCAATAATGTAAGTGGCTCCCCTGACTGGACTTGAACCAGTGACATACGGATTAACAGTCCGCCGTTCTACCGACTGAACTACAGGGGAATCGATTACATATTGTTACTGCTTGTTCTTACTTGCTTTTACTCTGCGTTAAATTGGCTCCCCTGACTGGACTTGAACCAGTGACATACGGATTAACAGTCCGCCGTTCTACCGACTGAACTACAGGGGAATCGTTTCACACAGTCGTAGCGACTCGTTGAGAACGGAGCGCATAGTAAAACGCTCTGTGGGATGAGTCAACTCGAGTTACTAAAAAAAGTGTAATTATGCTGTTAAGTGCTCATCTAATGTGCATCGTGGTGCAGAATTCGACATTTTTAGTGAAAAACCACTTAACAATTCGCAATATAGCTTTGAACGCCGCTACCGTTCGCAGGGTGAAATTGCTATAAAATTGAAATCACTCGTTAAAAAATAAGCACTTTGGGAAATCAGTTGAGCTCAGAGTCAATAAATAGACTTAAACAATTTAAATATAAAGCGCTACCGGATATTGCTGCGGGTTTAATTCCTCTTTTCTACTGACTGATAAGCATTGGGTTAGTTTGGTAAGCCAACATAGTGATGCAGTGTTAAGTTATCGCAGCAGCATAAAGAGGGATATAGAGCTTTGGTAAACCTCAAGGCTTAAACCGTGAGGCACATTGCTGTATGGTCGGCGATTAACGAACGCTTCTTTCTTCGGTATGGCATACGTCACCATGTCCGATGCAAGATTGGCTAGCAAGTTAAAGGTTAAGCTGCCTATACGTCGTATGTCGTATATAGAAGACATTTGCTGTAAAAGTGAACTATTAATGTAATGGCGTTGAAGCGTATCTTGGCTTCGAAAGTAGAATAATTAAGGAGTGCTAGAGTATTAATCACTGGTCTATGCTAGGTTTTAGCTTAGCGCCAACAAGTAATTCAACGAGATTTGATCGCCGTTCATTGCTTTTTAAACGTTAAAGTGTTCAATTCAACACGCAATATGTGACTGATTTTAATTTAGCTTTCATCAAATTAGCCGTATCTGTTACTCAAGTCGAATGGCTTACAACGCAGTGAAGAGCAAGGGTAGTTGCAATTAGTGAAATTGATACAAGTAGCAACATTTATCAAATGTAATTAAATTACTAAATGTTGACTGGCTGTTATTTGGGGGCATGACAGCCTCCAATCCCGCGTGGTTTCTAGGTTATTTCGACTTATCAACAAAATCTGTGGATAACCCTGTGAGTTGTCCTAATAAACGGCCGTCAAAGCCTTGGCGTATGGGCGGCGGACTTAAAATGCACTATTTTGGGGTTCAAAAATAAATATAAGCATTATCAAGTGCATACTAAAAGCAAGTGGTTTTTATTGAGGGGGTAAATCAGGTTGCAATTTTGTAATCTAACGAAATTGATTTCTTGTGTATTAAATTGGCATTTTTGCTTAGTTTGCGGGTGTTTTGTAAGCAAAAATCGTTGAAAATGACTTGGTGTAAAAGTTTCATGTTGCTTCCACTAAATTGTCATCTGGCGGTGTTGCTGCGTAATGAACGGCGACAGTAAGGATAACTGTGGAGCTTAGTCGGTGACTTGATTAGAATGGGGCGACTCATTAAAAGGATATGTGCGCGTGTCAGAATCTGTTTTTCAGCTTGAATCGCAATTCGCCCCCGCAGGCGACCAACCTACAGCGATAGACAAATTAGTCGATGGACTCGAAGCGGGTTTAGCTTGCCAAACCTTACTTGGGGTGACGGGCTCAGGTAAAACCTTTACGATTGCCAATGTGATCCAAAAGTTAGGTCGCCCGACAATTATCATGGCGCCGAATAAAACCTTGGCGGCGCAACTTTATGGCGAGATGAAAGAGTTCTTTCCCCATAATGCGGTCGAGTATTTTGTCTCTTACTACGATTACTATCAGCCAGAAGCCTATGTGCCTGCATCTAACACCTTTATTGAGAAAGATGCGTCAGTAAATGCCCACATTGAGCAAATGCGCCTGTCGGCGACCAAGGCGCTGTTAGAGCGCAAAGATGTGGTGCTCATCGCCTCTGTGTCGGCCATTTATGGTTTGGGTGATCCCGATTCCTATTTAAAAATGTTGCTGCATCTGCGCCAAGGCGATGTGATGGGGCAGCGTGATATCTTAATCCGTCTCAGTGAGTTGCAATATACGCGTAATGATATTGAACTGCAGCGCGGCACCTATCGCGTGCGTGGAGAAGTGATTGATGTTTTCCCCGCCGATTCTGAGCGTAATGCCATTCGTGTTGAATTGTTTGACGATGAGATTGAGCGTTTAAGTGAGTTTGACCCGTTAACGGGCCATATTATTAAACGGATAGCACGTACGACAGTTTACCCTAAGACTCACTATGTGACGCCGCGGGAAAAAATTATCGCCGCCACTGAGTTCATTAAAGAAGAACTGCGTGAGCGAAAACAATATTTACTCGATAACAATAAGTTAATCGAAGCGCAGCGTATTCATGAGCGAGTGCAATACGATGTGGAAATGATGGTGGAGTTAGGTTACTGCTCCGGTATCGAAAACTACTCGCGCTATTTGTCTGGCCGCGCTCCTGGGGAAGGGCCGCCAACCTTGCTCGACTATTTGCCCGCTGACGGCTTATTAATTATCGACGAATCCCATGTGACTGTGCCGCAAATCGGCGCTATGTACAAAGGTGATCGTTCCCGTAAAACCACGCTCGTGGAATACGGTTTCCGCTTACCGTCGGCATTAGATAACCGCCCGCTCAAGTTTGAAGAGTTTGAACAATTGATGCCGCAGACCATTTATGTGTCGGCGACGCCAAGTGCCTACGAGTTAGCAAAGAGCGAAGGCGAGATTGCAGAGCAGGTCGTACGACCGACAGGGTTACTTGATCCTGAATTAGAAGTGCGCCCAGTCGGTATTCAAGTGGATGATTTATTGTCCGAAATCGCCAAAAGGGTGGCGGTGAATGAGCGGGTATTAGTCACAACACTGACCAAGCGTATGTCGGAGGATTTGACCGAATACCTCGACGAGCATGGTGTAAAAGTGCGTTATTTGCATTCCGACATCGACACGGTGGAGCGAGTTGAGATCATCCGCGATCTGCGATTAGGAAAGTTTGATGTGTTGGTTGGGATCAACCTCTTGCGCGAAGGCTTAGACATGCCGGAAGTATCTTTGGTGTGTATTTTAGATGCCGATAAAGAGGGCTTCCTGCGTTCTGAACGCTCGCTTATTCAAACTATCGGCAGAGCCGCGCGAAACGTCAATGGTAAAGTAATCCTCTATGCTGACCGTATTACTAATTCGATGGCCAAAGCCATGGGTGAAACTGAACGGCGCCGCGAAAAACAGCGGGCTCATAATCTAAAACATGGGATCATTCCGAAGGGGGTGGTTAAACGTATTACAGATGTGATGGATGTGGATGATGGTCGTGACACCAAAGCTGTGTATGGCAAAGTGGCAGAGTCTAAGTCCGATTACCACAAAGTTGATGCAACTGAGTTGAGTCATCAAATCGATAAGCTTGAGAAGAAGATGCACGAACATGCGCGCAACTTAGAGTTCGAACAAGCGGCGGCGATGCGTGATGAAGTCAAGCATTTGCGGGACTTGTTGATCAAGGCCTAGGTTTACTTTAACGCTAAAAATTAAAAAAGCCGTCCAGCAATTATGCTGCGACGGCTTTTTAATGTCTGTCAGTGAATTAAGCAGAGGCTTTTACGTGGCGAAACTTTAGCGTGATGAATACCGCTAAAGCACAAATCAGCCCACAGATTAAACCGACCAAATGCGCCTCGGTTGCCACGCGCGCGCCTATCATGGCGGTGACATCATTGCTGGCGCCATAAAGCTGTTCGTGGCCGACTTTAATGATAACACCAAGTAACAGCAGATAGCCTGAACGTAGCTTGCGGATAATATCCTGCACCGCGCCGTAGGCGAATAGGCCGTGCAACATACCGCTTAAGCCGACATAACCGAGCAATTGCGGGTAGCCCAAATATAAACCTATACCTTCGAGTAGACATAACACAAGAAATAGCGCGCTTAAGCCTTTGAGATGGTAGTGGAAATGATGCAAAAACAGCACAACCCACAGACCCGCAAGATTCATCAACAGGTGCCACTGATTCGTGTGAAGTAAATTACCGCTGATTAAGCGCCACCATTCACCATCAGCAATAGCACTGCGGCGATAGGCGAGTAGGTTGTCGACAGCAGGACTGGCTAAGCCTGCGACATACAAACCCGCACATATCAGACTCACCACCAGCGCGACCCAATAGGGACTGCGTGTCATGCATTTGGCTCGCTAGCGTCGAGTGAAGCCATGACTGCGGTTTTATCCTGCAGATAGTCGTCCAGACCCCGTTTACGCAGATGACAGGCAGGGCAATCGCCACAACCATCACCAATCACACCGTTATAGCAAGTGAGGGTATGGTGGCGAACCAGATCGAGTTGCTGATATTTATCCGCCAGCGCCCAGGTTTGTGCCTTATTGAGCCACATCAAAGGCGTGATGATCTTCAGTTGTTTATCCATGCCTTGAACTAAGGCTGATTCCATCGCTTTAACAAAATCGTTGCGACAATCTGGGTAACCCGAAAAATCGGTTTCACACACGCCGGTGATAATCGCTTCAGCGCCTAATTGATAGGCATAAATGCCCGCAAGCGTTAAAAACAGAATATTACGTCCAGGCACAAAAGTATTCGGCAGGCCATTTTCCATTAGCTCATGTGAGACGGGAATCGCATCACGGGTAAGTGCCGATATCGCTAACTCATTGAGTAATGTGACATCCATGACTTTATGACTAGTGATCTTCAAGCGTTTGGCTAAGGATTTGGCGACTTCAATTTCTTCGCGATGACGTTGACCGTAGTCAAAGGTGATCCCGTGTACTTCATCGTACTGGGTTAGGGCTTGGATAAGACAGGTTGTCGAATCTTGTCCGCCACTGAATACTACCACTGCTTTGGACGCTAAGGGTTTTGACACTAAGCTCGTTGACATAAAGGATTTCACTTAACCGTAGAACACGCATAAATAGGCCGTTAGTGTAACTCAGGCCATAGGGCTTGCAAACTCTGGCGATCTACATCAAATAGGCTTTCTCGGCGCAAAAACTTGCAGCTCAAGCTAAAATCCACTATAAATGCCGCCCCAGAAAAGTGGAACGCCAGCATGAACTACCCAGTCAACGAAGTATTTGAAACCATTCAAGGTGAAGGTGTCTTTACCGGAGTGCCCGCCATATTTGTTCGCCTGCAAGGTTGTCCCGTGGGATGTGCTTGGTGCGATACGAAACAGACATGGGATGTGCTTGAAGTGAATAAAGTGACGCCAGAGCAAGTCATTAGCGTAGACGGCACTATTGGTCGCTGGGCAGATCATACGGCGCAAAGTCTTATCGCAGCTTTTCATGCCAAAGGTTTCACTGCGCGCCATATCGTGATCACCGGCGGCGAGCCTTGTATGTACGATTTACGCGAATTAACTGAAACTTTTCACAGCCAAGGCTTTGCCACCCAAATCGAAACCAGTGGCACCTTCGACATCAACTGTGCCGATGACACTTGGGTGACGGTATCGCCCAAGGTGAACATGAAAGGTGGCTATAAGGTATTAGCGCAGGCGCTTAACCGTGCCAATGAGATCAAGCATCCCATCGCCACTGAAAATCACATTGCTGAATTGGATGAGTTACTGCAAGGCATCGATATTTCCACGAAAACGATTTGCCTGCAGCCGATTAGCCAAAAGCCCAGAGCGACTGAACTGGCGATGAAGGTGTGTATTGCCCGTAATTGGCGTTTATCGATCCAAACCCATAAGTATTTGAATATTGATTAATGCTCTTGGGTTACTCTACCAACGATAAAAAACGCCTCACAACTGTGGGGCGTTTTTTATGGCTGACGTTTAGCGGTGGACTTTAAAACCGTCAACTCAAGGGATTTAATCGAGTCGGTTAATCAAGCTCGCTTAGTTGACCAAAATGATTGAATGCCGCAAGTTGGCGCTGATAGGGGGCAATATCACCAATATTAGCTGCAATCCAATCAGCATCGTAATAAGTATCGAGATAACGCTCACCCGAATCACAAATTAGGGTCACGATTGAGCCTTGCTCTCCGCGCGCTTGCATTTGTACGGCAAGTTGCAATGCACCGTACAGGTTAGTGCCCGTCGATGCGCCGGTTTTACGGCCAATCAGTTGTTCTAACCAATGAATTGTCGCCACTGATGCTGCGTCGGGGATTTGCAGCATAGTATCGACAACGCCAGGAATAAACGATGGCTCGACTCTTGGTCGACCTATGCCTTCAATCTTACTGCCATTGCAACAGGTTAAGCTGGCATCGCCACTCTGATAGAAATCAAAAAACACCGAGTTTTGTGGATCAACTACGCAAAGTTGGGTCGCCAACCTTTGATAGCGGATGTAACGGCCTATGGTCGCCGATGTGCCGCCTGTGCCTGGACTCATCACTATCCAACGCGGGATTGTGTGTGGCTCGCGTTCCATCTGATTGAAAATAGAATTGGCAATATTGTTATTGCCGCGCCAGTCGGTCGCGCGCTCGGCGTAGGTGAATTGATCCATATAATGGCCGCCAAGCTCTGCGGCGAGGCGTGCCGATTCGGCGTAAATCTCACTGGAATGATCGACAAAATGGCATTGGCCGCCATAGAAAGTGATCTGCTCAATCTTCTTTTTAGCCGTGCTTTTAGGCATTACGGCAATAAAAGGTAAACCGAGTAAGCGGGCAAAATAGGCTTCAGAAATCGCCGTGCTGCCCGATGAGGATTCGATAATCGGCGTACCTTGCTTAATCCAGCCGTTACACAGGGCATAGAGGAAGAGTGAGCGGGCGAGGCGATGCTTTAAGCTGCCTGTCGGGTGGGTACTTTCATCTTTAAGATAAATATCTATGCCATCGAGCATAGGTAATTCAAGTTTAATCAAATGGGTATCGGCGCTGCGCTGAAAATCCGCTTCAATCTTGCCTATCGCATGGGCTTCCCACGTTGGGCAGAGTCTGCGAGCGCTGTGTGAGTCCACTGGCGGTTGAATTGTGTTAGATATCATCATAGTCACTTCGAAAGGGATCATTGTTAGAGCATATCACAGGGACGTGCAAAGCGGTTTTATTGGATCTGCTTGGCGTTACTCGCTTGGGGGCATTAGCTTGAAGTCGCGCGAGGCGTGATTGATGTTAAAGACAAATATCGCGAACTAAAAAATATGGCTTCAAATAGAAGTGCAGTTTAATACAAAGAATGTAATTAGAACAAAATGAATAGATGAAGCTATGGCATATAAAACTGGAATAGAAAAAACGGAAGTTGAACAAGAGCGGTATAGACAATGAAAGAAATGGTGGAGGGAGAAGGATTCGAACCTTCGAAGGCTGAGCCGTCAGATTTACAGTCTGATCCCTTTGGCCACTCGGGAACCCCTCCACAAACTTTCTTTACTTTTAAAGCTGAACCAAACATTGGCCATGTTTGATACTTGAAAATGATTATCTGCGTTAGAGATAAAGATGGTGGAGGGAGAAGGATTCGAACCTTCGAAGGCTGAGCCGTCAGATTTACAGTCTGATCCCTTTGGCCACTCGGGAACCCCTCCACGAATACCTTTAACGCTTTTGTAAAACTCTACATCATTTTCGAACAACACTCACAAACTTACAGTGCAAATGGTGGAGGGAGAAGGATTCGAACCTTCGAAGGCTGAGCCGTCAGATTTACAGTCTGATCCCTTTGGCCACTCGGGAACCCCTCCTCAATTGCGGCCGCCATAGTAGTCAGAAACCTTTTGCATGTAAATACCCAATTTAAAAATTTTCCTAAAGTTATGCATCAAATGGTCGATTAACTAACAACGAATTGTTTTGACGATGTTTTTTTATGCAAATTGATGTTCCTTTAGTCAACGAAGCCCAAATTGGCACCCGCTTAAATGCGGCGATAGAAAACGACAGACGGGGCGAATTCGCCCTGTTGCTGTCGTTACTGTCGGTTGACGCACGGGACATGGCGCAATTTCAATGGCAAAAAGATCTCGATATGGCGCAAAAATTACAGCGTCAGTTCGAATTACCACCACAGCAAAGCTTAATGGCGGATTTATCCTCAGCCGAACCTGTAGTCGATAACAGCAGTATTTTTATGGCGCAAGGTCCGCGGGCATTTCAATTACAGCAGGCACTACGACCGGAAGCCTTAGTGATCCGAGGCGGTGAGAGCGTTGCAATGGCCGAGGCCCTGAGTAACTGTGATCATGTCACCCAGCTCAGGCAGCGGGGCCAACTCAGCGCGCCTAAGGTTGAAATCATGCATTTTGCCGATCAATTGGCAATCCAACGTAATCTCGTGCCTCTGCTCGCTTCCGCCTAGTTACCCATTTCCAGCAAGTCCTCTACAATACCAATAGCGTCAATCTGCGCCATTTCAGTAAATAAGCGTGAGCTAAAGCCAGTTATCTTGAGGCTTAATTACCTATAATTCTGATTAACCTATCGAGTTACCCACTTACCGCGCAAATAAATTAGCGGCATAGTTTAGTGATGCCGTTAATCAGTCGCTTTATAAATAAGGAATACAGATGAAAGGCATAATAGAAGCACAGAATCCGGCAGTGAATGATACTTGCACCGATTGTGGCAGTTTTGTCGATATCGGCGCCGTCATTGATGAACATGATACGTTATTGACGTTAAATTTTGTTGGCGATAGCGCGCAAACAGATGCCGAAAGTATGGCGAGCCGCGCCCAAGCTCGATTTGCTGAAGTACAAACTGAGTTTGTGACCACGGCAGCGGGTATCGATTTACTGCTGACCTTTGGTGTGAGCGCCGAGAAAATGATTTTCCAATTGGAAAACGGTTTATAAGTTTTTGTGCAGCACTTTTAGTGGATAGATTTTAGCGGATAGAATTCGAGCTTAATCGTTTTAACTGTCTAAAAATGCTGCAGTTGTTAACTGAATTGTAATAAATTGTGCCACATGTTGCTGCACTTACAATAGATAGTGTAATCTGCCTCCAAATAAGAATAATTCAATCAGCTTAATTGCACATTTCAAGGTACTTTTGCGCGTAGCAAAGACCTTTAGCCCAACACGAAGTTTTGTAGGGAATCAGCGTGAAGCGACGTCAGCATCAGCATTTATTGGAGTCTTTGGTTCAGTCAACTGCAAAACAGCAGGGCGATTTCACCAAGACAGCAGAGTTAGCCACAGAGTTGTTGTGCCAGAATTTAGCGGTTTCTTTGGTGTCAGTGTGGACGTTTTCAGCTGATCAACAAACCCAAACACTCGTTGCACAATTTGGTTCTATGATGTTGCAAGACATTCATAGGCCTAAACTATTACAAGCTTGTCCCCGTTATGTGCACGAGCTTAAAACCCTGCGCCATATCGATGCCGGCAATGCCCTGACCGATCCCCGTTTAAGTGAATTGGCAGAGTGCTACTTTATCCCGCGGCACATCAATTCAACTCTCGACATCGCCATTCGCATTAATGGTCGTCTCGAAGGTGTGCTCTGCATCGAGCGGGCGCAATTCACTCCCCATTGGCACGACAGCGAAATCCACCTATCGTGCCAGATGGCCGATCAATTAGCCCTGACCTTAGCGACAAAACACAGCTACGACAAAGAAGAAAGTTTGAGCCTATTTCGCTGCGCGACGGAGCAATCGCGACAGATCAGTATGCTCATTAATTTGCATACTGAAAAAGTCGAGTATGTGAATCAGGCACACAGTGAAATCACCGGCATGCCCCGTGAGCAGATAATCGGCGCAAATATCCGTGAATTGGCTTTTTTTAAGCAGCATGCCCAATTAGCCGAGCAAACCCTAGCGCAGATATTTAGGGGCGAGATTGCCAAAGGCGAAGTGCAGTTTAGTCGTGCCGATGGCAGCCGCTATTGGCTGACATACGTCTTGAGTCAATTCATTACTGATCGCGGCAATCATTATGCCTTGGTCTCGTGTGAAGAAAATACCGATGAGCACAACTACAAGTCAGAGCTTGAACGCCTCGCTTGGCGCTGTGGATTAACGGGGTTACATAACCGCACCCACTTTAATCGAGTGCTTGAACGTACCAATAAAGGTTTGTTGTTATTAGTTGATTTAGTAGGATTTAAGCGGTTTAACGATACCTATGGTCATGAGAATGGCGATAGCTTGTTGATAGAAATTGCCCGCCGTTTGAAACATTTCTCCGAAATCAATAAAGCCACCGAAATTGCCCGCGTCGGCAGCGATGAATTTGCCGTATTGTTGACCGATGATAACGCGGTATACGATCTCGACTATTTTAGTACGCGTCTGTATCAGCATCTGGCTATGCCTATCTTAATCGGTCGCGAGCAAGTCGAGCCTAAGCCTGCCTTAGCTGTGGTTGATATCGCCTCGGTGGCGAGTTTGTTTGCGCCGTTAACCTGTGCCGATATTGCAGTGCAGTATGCTAAAAAGAAAAAAGGCACTGCAATCCAAGTGTTTAACAGTACTTTGTTGAGCGCATTTAAAGAAGATGCGCAGATAGAGCGCGATTTACACAGTGCCATTCGTGGCCGTCAGTTTGAGCTTTATTATCAGCCACTGAGGGATTTAGAGCAGAATACCTATATTGGTGCTGAAGCTTTAATCCGTTGGCACCATCCTAAAAGGGGCGTGCTATTTCCCGCATCTTTTATCGACATTGCCGAGCAGTCGGGGATGATTAATTCCATTGGTAGCTGGGTGTTAGAGGCCGCATGTCGCCAGTTGAACCTATGGCAACACCATAATGCGGACATGACAATGCACGTGAATGTGTCGGCCCGTCAGTTTTTCAGTGGCAATTTATTCGAGCAGGTGTGGCAGCTGTTGACTCGTTATCGATTGAAACCTAAGACGTTAATTTTAGAGATCACTGAAACTGAGTTGATGGGCGACATTCGCCACGCGACGCTGTTATGCCAAGAATTAGCGGAATTAGGCGTAGGGCTTGCGATTGACGATTTTGGCACGGGTTATAGCTCAATGCGTTATTTGAAGCAGTTCCCGATCAGTAAACTTAAGATTGATCGGTCGTTTATTTCAGATCTGACTGTGAGCCGCGAAAGCCGCGAAATTGTCTCAGCCATTATCGCCATGGCGAGTGCCTTGAATATCTCCTTGACGGCAGAAGGGGTTGAAACCCTTGAACAAGAAGCCTTTTTAGCGAAAAGTTTTTGCCATCAGGCGCAGGGTTATCTCTATAGCCCCGCATTGCGGGAGCCTGAGTTTGCACAATTTATTTTGTCGGCCAAAAGCCCTTCGGTCTTGACCCACTAGACTGGTGTACTTGTTAAATCAGAGGGATTTTAAGCAGCATTGTTTGAATTTTTTACCGCTATGGCAAACGCAAGGATCATTTCTGCCGGGTAACTTCGCCGTCATTTGCAGGCCTTGGCTGTAATACCATCGACCCGTTTGATAGATGAATTCCGAACGTTCATAGATAGCATCAATTTCACCTTCGAGTGTGTACCAAGCCTTAAATGTCACATTGCCATGTCTTGGTTCCGCGATTGCTTGATTCGCAGCTTGAGAGTTGTGGGCGGGTGCTTCACTGCTGCTGAGTACTTCTAGTCCTAGCCAATGTGGGTGAGGGCCAGTATTAAGACTCGCTAGGGTGAGACCGTTTAGATACTCGGGGTGATGTGTCTTTAAAATATAATCAAAATTTTTCAACACAAATGCGCAGTAACGTGAGCGCATGAGTTGCTCGGGCGTGTGCGCAATGACTTGCCCAGAATCGACATGAATATGCAGTGGATTGCAGCAATCTTGATAGCGTTTGCTACTGCCACAGGGGCAGCTTTGTTCAGTTGTAATCATGTTTTCTTTGCTATATCGATTAAATGATGATTTATTTAAATAAATTAGGCTTTTATTCTAACGCATTATACTTTCATTTTAATGCATTAAGTATGTATCTGAATGCGTTAAATATCGTCAGCACAAAACTTAGGGTAATTTTTTACCGACAGGCAAAGGCGGGAACTGGCGGCCATAATACAAATTAGGCACAGGTTTCGCATTTAGATAATAGCTAGGTTCTGCACGATTATTGGTGTCTAAACTTACTTTCCACTGAGTCGCTGAGACCTTTTCTGTACCAATGGCAAATTTGCCTGCAAATTCACTCACAGGTTCACCCGTTTCTTGTGCGGGATAAAATCGAACTAAATAATAGCCAGTATCTATGGCACCATTGCCGATAATTTTACGTTTAGTAATGCGGAAATCCACGTCGATAGTGGCTTTCTTAGCGCGGATTTTATCGAAAAATTTCTTGTAAATCGCAACGATATTATCTCGTCCATAGTAAATCTCTTTACTTTGACTCTCAGATAAGTAGCTCGCATCATCGGCATAAATTTCACGGGTCACTTCAGGGGATAATTGATTAAAAGCGCTAATAAATAAAGGATAATTAGCATTGATCAATTGATCATCTGTGGATTTTGTATGCGTTTTAGCTGGATTGGCTAAGCTTGGCAGCGACAATAGGCACATCAGGACTAGCGGCAAAAATTTCATTACTTTATTCTAATCTGGCAATCATGGCGTCACTATAATGGAGCCGCCCGCTGAACTAAAGCCTTGAATGATTACAAAGTGTGTTTCTGTACAAGAGTGTGAAGTAAAGGAGCTTGCCATGCTGGATGATGAATCAGCACTGTTTTTTGAGGAAATGGCCGGAGTTGTACCACTGAAAGGCGAGGTGCCTGTGGTGAGTTTTGCGCCCAAAGCGTTAACGGCGGAACAAATCCACAGACGTGATGCCTTACAAAGGGAAGCTTATTTAACGTGTATGCCGCTGGATTTAAAAGTGTTTGTGCAGCAAGCGCCGGATGACATTGTCAGCTTTAAACGTGAAGGGGTACAAGGCGGCGTTTTCAAGCGGTTACGCATGGGGCAATACAGTATCAAGATGGAGCTCGATGTGCATGCCTATCGGCTTAATCAAGCTCGCGAGGCCGTACTCAACTATCTACTGGCAGCGCAGGCGCACGGTGAGCGGTGTGTGATGTTGATCCACGGTAAAGGTTATCAGAGCCAACCCTTTGCGGGATTACTTAAGTCCGCTGTGTGTTGTTGGTTATCACTGCTTGATATGGTGCTGGCCTATCATTCGGCGAAAACGGAGCAGGGCGGCACTGGGGCGCTGTATGTGATGTTAACTAAGTCTGAACAGCTAAAGCTTGAGAACCGTGAAGCCAATCGTAAAGGCATAGGCTGGCGTTAGACCAAAACAGGCCGTGTATGAAATAAAAAGTCTCGAATAAAAATGCCCAATCTCGTTGGGCATTTTGTTTTATACAACTTGGCGATGGTTTAACTCATGATTACCAACCGCATTGGCGATTAGCCGCGGTATTTTGCTCATCTAACCATGTTTTAAGTGGCGCGAAGTAATCGAGCACAGCTTTGGCATCCATAGCTTCTTTGCCGGTGACTTCTTTCAATGCTTCTGGCCAAGGTTTACTTAAGCCTAACTCGAGCATCTTATTGAGTTTCTCTCCCGCTGCTTGATTACCATAAATACTGCATCTGTGTACCGGACCTTTATCACCTGCAGTTTCACACAGCGCTTGATGGAATTGGAATTGCAAAATATGTGCTAGGAAGTAACGGGTGTAGGGTACATTGCCTGGTACATGGTATTTAGCACCCGGATCAAAATCTGCTTCACTACGTTCAGTCGGTGCTTTTACGCCTTGGTATTTTTCCCTCAGATCCCACCAAGCTTGGTTATATTGCGCTGGTGTGATTTCGCCGCTAAACACTTTCCAGCGCCACTGATCTATCATCAAGCCAAAGGGCAGGAAGGCGATTTTATCTAAAGCTTGCTTCAGTAAAAGCCCAATATCCTTAGAGACATCAGGCACTTCTTCAAGTAAACCAATCTGTTTTAAGTAGCTTGGGGTGATCGACAGCGCAATCGTGTCACCAATCGCTTCATGGAAACCGTCGTTAGCACTGTTTTTAAACAGGAATGGTTGCTGCTTGTAAGCGCGTTGATAGAAGTTATGTCCAAGTTCGTGGTGGATCACGCTAAAGTCTTCGGCGGTCTTTTGGATACACATTTTTATGCGAATATCGTCGAGATTATCGAGATCCCATGCCGAGGCGTGGCAAACCACATCACGGTCCTTTGGTTGAACGAATAGAGAACGTGCCCAAAAACTTTCTGGCAATGGCGCAAATCCTAGCGACGTGAAGAAGCCTTCGGCTTGTTTCACCATTTTATGCTCGTCATAGCCATTTTTTGCCAGTAATTCAGTGACATCGTAACCTGGGTCGGCATTGTCAGGGGCGACTAAGTCATACACATTACCCCATTGCTGGGCCCACATATTACCGAGTAAATGTGCAGGGATAGGTCCTGTGGTCGGTGCGACGCTATCGCCGTATTCTTTATTGAGCTCACCGCGTACGTAGCAGTGCAAGGACTCATAAAGGGGTTTGACTTGGCCCCAAAGACGGTCAAGTTCCTGTGAAAAATCATCGGGTTTCATATCATATTGACTGCGCCATAGCTCAGACAGGTTTGCATAACCGAGATCCTTCGCGCCTTCATTGGCCAGTTCCACTTCACGTTGAAACAAGGGGCGCATAGGTTTGGCGATTTCACGCCAGCCTTTCCACGCTTCCAGTAATGCAACGGGATCACGTGATTCGGCCATTAAACTCGATAGCTCAGGCTGGGTCATACACTTACCGTCGGCAAAACAGTATTTTCCTTTGCCGTATAAGCCATTTAACTCCGAGCTTATTTGTGCAAGCTCGGCATTTTTCGCAGGATCGAGCGGGGCGGGTAACACTAACGCACTGCGCAATATATTGAGTTTGCGAGCATTAACGGGATCGAGGTCCACATTGGCGTACTTAGCCGCCTCTGTTGCAAATTTTACTGACGCTGCGCTGACCTTTTCACCGACTGCGGCAGAGAGGGCAGCAGTGTCATCGGTAATAAAGTTGCTGTAAATCCACTCGGCGCGATTAGATTCAATCGATAATTCAGCCATTTTGGCTTCAGCATCGTTAATAAAAGCAATCGCTTGTACTTTATTAGGCGTGGCATTGATGACCGCCGCTTCAGTGCTAGCAGGCTTGTCTGTTTTACTTTGTGCATCATTACAGGCTGTTAATCCCAGCGCTAAGGCGACTGTGAGGGCGATTTTACTGCGACGATTCAATGAAATAACCATGTCTACTTGTCCTTGTTGTTTTTGTGTTACACAGTTTACCTAAAGCTAAGGTGTATTGCACAAGGGTTAATGGGCTTGTTGGTCACACTTATTTCGCAGATGTTCCATATACGGCTTGAATGCCGGCTAGAAAGCGGCGAATTTGTCCAATTTTAGTTTGACATCCGTGGTGCCAATGTTTAATTTAAACGAGTGTTTTAAATTAATTCAAGGTCACGGAATGGCAAGTCGATCCGATACAAAAACTAGAATACTTGATGCCGCAGAAAAACTGTTCGCCGAACGGGGCTTTTCTGAGACCTCGTTGCGACTCATCACCAGTAAGGCTGAGGTGAATTTAGCATCGGTCAATTATCACTTTGGTTCTAAAAAAGAGCTGATCCGTGCAGTATTAGCGCGTTATTTAGACGTGTTTATGCCTGCGGCTTCAAACCAAATTAATCGCTTAAATGCCGCGCCAGCACAAGCAACACTCGAAGAAATTTTGTCTTCGCTGGTCGATCCTTTATTGGATTTAAACGCGCTACGTACCGAAGGCACCACGATCTTCCTGCAGCTTTTAGGCCGTGGCTATATCGAAAGCCAAGGGCATTTACGTTGGTTTATCACTACCCATTACGGCCAGCATCTCGATGCTTTTGTTAAAGCCGTGTCGGCCAGTGCGCCACATATTCCACCCGCTGAAATGTTTTGGCGTTTACACTTTACCTTAGGCACTATCGTATTCACTATGGCGTCCGCCGATGCCCTAAACGATATCGCTGCTGCTGAGTTTGGTGAGCATAACGACATCGAAGCCGTGATCCGTAAAGTGATCCCATACATGGCGGCTGGCGTATCAGTCCCCGTTTCTTCTTAATTAAAAGGTCTTGATAATGTTGACGATTATAATTCTTGCCCTGATAGCCATTGTCGTGTTGTTTGCGGTGAAAAATATCCGGATGCAGTTTATTACCCGCCCAGTTTTTAGTTTTTTCAAGAAGGTCTTACCGCCACTTTCAGATACCGAGCGCGAAGCGATGGAAGCCGGTGATGTCTGGTGGGAAGGGGAGTTGTTCCGCGGAAATCCTAACTGGAATACCTTGCACAGCTACGGCAAACCGACGCTGACCGCTGAAGAAAAAGACTTTATCGATAATCAAGTGATGACAGCACTGACGATGATCGATGATTTCGACATAGTGCATAACCGTAAAGATTTACCACCAGAGTTGTGGGAATACTTCAAGAAAGAAGGTTTCTTCGCCCTGATCATTCCGAAGAAATTCGGTGGTAAAGCTTTCTCTGCCTATGCTAACTCTACCATTGTCAGCAAATTAGCCAGCCGCAGCGTAAGCGCTGCTGTTACAGTAATGGTACCAAACTCTTTAGGCCCGGGTGAGCTGCTGACCCACTATGGTACGAGTGAGCAGAAAGAACGCTGGTTACCCGCTTTAGCTAAAGGCGATGAAATCCCTTGTTTTGCATTAACCGGTCCTGAAGCGGGCAGTGATGCCGGCGCTATCCCCGATGTGGGTATTGTGTGCCGTGATACCTTCAATGGCGAAGAGATGCTCGGGCTAAAATTGACTTGGGATAAACGTTACATCACGCTGGCGCCAGTGGCGACGGTTTTGGGTTTAGCGTTCCAAATGCGCGATCCTGAAGGCTTGCTTGGTGATAAGAAAAACTTAGGCATTACCTGTGCGTTGATCCCAACGGATCATCCTGGTGTGGTGATTGGTCGTCGTCATAATCCGCTGGGCATGGCGTTTATGAACGGTACTACTCAAGGCAAAGAAGTATTTATCCCGCTGGATTGGATTATCGGTGGCCCTGAATTTGCCGGTAAAGGCTGGCGTATGCTGGTTGAGTGTTTGTCGGCGGGCCGCGGTATTTCATTGCCAGCATTGGCAACGGCGTCTGGTCACATGGCGACAAAGACGACAACGGCTTACAGCTACGTGCGTCATCAGTTTGGTATGGCGATTGGCCAGTTTGAAGGGGTGCAAGAAGCGCTTGCGCGTATTATTGCCAACACTTATCAGTTGGAAGCTGCGCGTCGTTTAACAACTACGGGTATCGATCTTAAAGTGAAACCTTCGGTTGTGACTGCGATTGCTAAGTTCCACATGACTGAGTTAGGCCGTTCAGTGATGAACGATGCCATGGATATTCAATCGGGTAAGGGCATTCAATTAGGACCTAAAAACTATTTAGGCCACCCTTATATGTCGAATCCAATTTCGATCACTGTCGAAGGCGCGAATATTCTAACCCGCTCCTTGATGATTTTTGGTCAAGGTGCGACTCGCTGCCATCCTTACGTGCTTGCCGAAATGGAAGCTGCTGCGATGGAAAACCAACATGAAGCCTTAGAGCGTTTTGATGCGCTATTAATGGGCCACATGGGTTATGCCACACGCAATGCGTTCAGTGCTCTGTTTAGCGCGTTAAGCGGTAGCCGTTTTGGCAGTGCGCCAGTGAGCGGTGAAACTAAGCAGTACTATAAAGATATGTCGCGTATTTCGTCTGCGTTAGCCTTAATGACAGATTTATCTATGCTGATCATGGGCGGCGATTTAAAACGCAAAGAAATGTTGTCGGCACGTATGGGCGATGTGCTCAGCCAGCTGTATTTAGGTTCTGCAACTTTGAAGTTGTTTGAAGACAATGGCCGTCAACAGGACGATTTGCCTGCAGTACATTACGTTATGGCCAATCGTTTGCACTTAGCGGCGAAAGCACTGGAAGATACGATTCGTAACTTCCCGAGCCGTCCTGTGGCATGGTTACTGCGCGGCTTAATCTTCCCGCTGGGTAATCACTTCAATGCACCGAGCGACAAAATGGCGACCGATTTAGTCGGCGGCATGTTGAAGCCTGGTCCTGCTCGTGACCGTATTACCTTCCTATGTCCTGAATTTGAAGGAGATAAGGGCGGTATTGCCGAAGTTGAGCAAGCATTTGTTGCGCAATATGCCTGTAAAGATATCTATAAAAAACTGAAGAAAGCGCAGCGTGCCGGTGAATTGCCAGCCAAAGTGCCTAATCTCGTCTTGTTTGCAAAAGCCCTCGAGACAGGCGTTATCACTGCCGATGAAGAGCAGAAATTGCAGCATGCTGATAAGCTGCGCTTAGCGGCAATTAATGTGAATGATTTCGAAGCGTTATAGTGATTGCTAGTGTTTGATGTTAGCGTTTAATGTTAGTGCGCTCTGGTCTAAGTGGTATTAAGTTTAATGATTACTCCGCTTGGGCGATAGGGCCGCTTAGATTTCCCTCAGCAATGAGAGAAAGACAAATTAGCACCAACTGAAATCAGCACTTACAGATAACAGCATTTACAGAGAACTGCAGATATAAAAAAACCACCTTCATAAGGTGGTTTTTTATTGGCTTTTTTCTAACGCGCTTTAGTTGTTAGAAGAAGCTTAAGTAACTTAAGCAACGATCAACACTTTACAGGTGTTAGTGCCGCCAATCGTTTCCATTGCATCGCCTTTGGTCATCAGCACCATATCACCGCTGTTCAAATAACCTGCAGCTGTTAATGCTTCTAACGCTTTTTGCGCTAGCTCATCGGCTGGGTGGATAGTTGAATCGAAGTAGATGGGTAACACGCCGCGGTACAAGGCCATTTTGGCTAGGGTTGTTGCGTGACGTGATAAACCTAAGATCGGCAGTGCAGAACTGATGCGTGACATCAACTGTGGTGTCGCACCTGATTCAGTCAAAGCAATAATCGCCTTAACACCTTCAAGGTGGTTAGCCGCATACATAGTCGATAGTGCAATCGTTTCTTCAACTGAAGTGAAACGCACATCTAATCTATGCTTAGACACAATCACACTTGGGTGAGATTCTGCGCCAACACACACGTTTGCCATTGCCTTAACGGTTTCTTCTGGGAAGTCACCGGCAGCGGTTTCAGCTGATAACATCACAGCATCGGTACCATCAAGCACAGCGTTTGCCACGTCCATTACTTCGGCGCGGGTTGGCATAGGGCTTGAAATCATCGATTCCATCATCTGAGTGGCCGTGATGACGACTTTGTTCAGTTGACGTGAGCGGGCGATTAACTTCTTCTGCACCGCAACGAGCGCAGCATCACCAATTTCAACACCTAAGTCACCACGGGCAACCATAACCACGTCAGATGCTAAGATCACATCGTCCATAGCCGCATCGGTCGCAACGGCTTCAGCGCGTTCAACTTTAGCCACGATCAAGGCATTGCAACCGGCTTGACGGGCAAGATCACGGGCGTAATCTAAATCAGCACCACTGCGCGGGAAAGACACGGCTAAATAATCCACTTGGATCATTGCCGCAGTCAAAATGTCAGCTTTGTCTTTTTCGGTTAGCGCAGCAGCAGAAAGTCCGCCGCCTTGCTTGTTAATACCTTTGTTGTTAGATAAAGGGCCTGCCACAGTCACTGTGGTATGCACTTTACGGCCTTCAACACGCTCAACGCGTAATTGAACACGGCCATCATCTAACATCAGGATATCACCAACAGTCACATCGTCTGGCAATTGCTTGTAATCGATACCCACTTGTGTCTCGTCGCCTTCACCTTTGGCTAACTCGGCATCAAGTACATAGGCTTGACCTAATACCAGTTGTACTTTCTTATTGTCCTTGAAAGTAGAAACACGGATTTTAGGACCTTGTAAGTCACCCAGAATAGCCACATGAACGCCCAACTCTTTAGCGATTTCACGCGCTTGAGTCGCTCGTTTTAAGTGATCTTCTGGGGAACCGTGGGAGAAATTAAGACGTACAACGTTTGCACCTGCCGCGATGATGCGGCGTAGATTATCATCACGATCGGTAGCGGGACCTAGAGTGGTGACGATTTTGGTTCTGCGGAACATAAGGATACTCCGTTAAAGTTAAAAAAATCTTGGGCCTATATTACCATGCAATTCCAGATTATGTAGTAAAGTTACAATCAAAATGATCTAAAGTTATGTATGAAATTTGTGAGGTATCGCTGATATTTGCACGATAAATGGCTAGGTAAAGGATCAACGCTAGCCATTTTTAGAAAAGGAAGTGAGTTACAGTATCGGATCTTTATTGATGCGAGACTCTTTTAACACTTCTTTTACGCGTTTCAAATTATCGCGGAAACGTGGACCTCGACGTAAGGTAAAGCCCGTTGCCAATACATCTATAGTGACTAATTGGGCTAAACGCGAGGCCATAGGCAAATACATGTCGGTATCTTCTGGTACTTCCATTGTCACTGGCAGTGTACATTCCATCGACAACGGTGAGTTGCGGGCAGTAATACCAATTACAGCAGCACCGTTTTCTCTCGCTAAACGCGCTATCTCAATCAATGACTTAGTACGACCAGTGTGGGATATCAACACGACAACATCGCCTTCATTGCTGTTTATGCAGCTCATGCGTTGCATTAGAACATCGTCAAAACAGATGACAGGCACATTAAAGCGGAAAAATTTATTTTGTGCGTCATGGGCAACAGAAGCGGAGGCTCCTAAGCCAAAAAAGGAAATAGTCTTAGCTTGAGTGAGTATATCAACCGCTTTGTTTATGGCTGAAATATCTAAACTTTGACGTGCGGTATCAAGCGAAGCCATTGAAGATTCGAAGATTTTTGTCGTGTAAGATTCTGGTGAGTCATCTTCTTCAACATGGCGGCTCACATAAGGAGTACCGTTAGCGAGACTTTGCGCTAGATGTAACTTAAAATCAGGGAAGCCTTTAGTATCTAAGCGGCGACAGAAACGATTCACAGTAGGTTCACTGACATCTGCCATCTTAGCCAGTGTGGCGATGCTAGAATGTATAGCTGTCTGTGGTGATGCTAAGATCACCTCTGCAACTTTGCGTTCTGATTTACTAAAATGGGTGAGGCTTTTTTGAACCTTTTCTAGGGTATTCATACGCGTATGTCCGCTAAATTGAGAATGTAATTTTATTTTTTTAGTTTTGTGGGTGACAGATCAAGGCCGGCGGCCCACAAAGAGACTCTTTGTAGTAACTTTTCAGTACAATTTTGAAATAAGACTTTACTAGCTTCAGTAATTTAAGCACAAAAAGCATATCAGATTTATGCTGTAAGTGCCTAGTTAGCAAGAATGTTAATATTTATAAAAATAGATGCATTTAACAAATTCTGTTGTTATATTACAACAAAAGTGTGGATTTCTTCATCGACATGAAGGGACACGACATACAAAGGAGATCGTAACGCAATGGGCAAAACAACATCAGGCGCCAAAGCTTGTGACTTCGTACTCTTTGGTACTAAAGGCGATTTGGCACGACGCAAGTTGTTACCTTCTTTATACCAGCTAGATAAAGCTGAACTTCTCGATAAAGATACGAAAGTGATCGGTGTCGCGAAAGATGAGTTTACTCAAGAAGAGTTTATCGAATTAGTCACGCTTGCCTTAAACACCTTCGTTAAAGAGCCTTTGTGCGAAGAGACTCTCCAACGTTTCCTGTCCCGCTGTCACTATATAGGCACTAACTTTACCGATTCAGCGGGCTACAGTGCCTTCCATGAACTGCTCAAACCAGAAGAGCGTGTCATGGTGAGTTACTTTGCTACGCCACCTGCGATATTCGGTGACATTTGCCGTTGTTTGCACGAGCAAGATCTTATTCACCCAGATTCACGCGTGGTACTCGAAAAGCCAATCGGTTCAGATTTAGACTCTTCTCGCGTTATCAACGATCAAGTTTCCGCTTACTTCAAAGAACGTCAGGTTTACCGTATCGACCATTACTTAGGTAAAGAAACCGTACAGAACTTGATTGCACTGCGTTTTGCTAACTCTTTATTTGCCTCTAAGTGGGACAACCGTACGATTGACCACGTCCAGATCACAGTCGCAGAAGAAGTGGGTATCGAAGGCCGTTGGGGTTACTTCGACAAAGCGGGTCAGATGCGCGACATGATCCAAAACCATTTGCTACAAGTGTTAACGCTCGTTGCTATGGATCCACCGGTCAACTTAGACGCTGACAGCATTCGTGATGAAAAAGTCAAAGTGCTTAAATCACTGCGTCCGATTAATTCTGACAATGTGTATGAAAATACCGTACGCGGTCAGTACAGCGCAGGCTTCTTAAAGGGCAGCCCAGTACCGGGTTATTTAGAAGAGGAAGGCGCTAACCTTCAATCACACACAGAAACCTTCGTGGCGATTCGTGTGGATATCGACAACTGGCGTTGGGCGGGCGTGCCTTTCTATTTACGCAGCGGTAAACGTATGCCGTTTAAGAGCTCTGAAATTGTGGTGTATTTCAAAAACCCACCGCATAACTTGTATCGCTCAAGCTACCGTAATCTGCCACCTAACAAGCTGACTATTCGTCTGCAGCCCCATGAAGGGGTTGAAATCCAGATGATGAACAAAGTGCCAGGTTTGGAGCAAAAACAACGTCTACAAACCACTAAACTCGATTTGAGCTTCTCCGATACCTTCAAAAATGAACGTATCGCCGATGCCTACGAGCGTCTATTACTCGAAGCAATGCTCGGTAATCAAGCGCTGTTCGTGCGCCGCGACGAAGTCGAGCAGGCATGGACTTGGGTGGATGGCATTATCCAATCGTGGGAACAAAGCAACGAAAAACCAAAACCTTATCCTGCGGGTACTTGGGGTCCAGTTGCGTCAGTTGCTTTGATCACCAAAGATGGCCGTTCGTGGGACGAGTAGGAGACTTTGATGATTAAAGAAACCGTATTCAAATCTTTCGATACGCCAAGTGCGTTAGAACAGCAACTGGCTAGCAAGATTGCAAGCCAGTTACAGGAAGCCGTCGATGCCCGCGGAAAAGCGAGCTTAGTGGTTTCCGGTGGTTCGACGCCGCTTAAGTTATTTCAACTATTGAGCATGAAGTCCATCGATTGGAGTGATGTTTATATCACGCTTGCCGATGAGCGCTGGGTTGAAGCCGACGCCGATGCTTCTAATGAACGTCTAGTGCGTGAACATTTATTACAGAACCGTGCGTCGAATGCCAAATTCCGCGGTTTAAAAAACATGTTTTCGACCGCAGAAGCGGGCGCCGATATGGCCGCCGAGTCTTTGTCTAATTTCCCTCGTCCTTTTGATGTGGTGGTATTAGGCATGGGTAACGATGGTCATACTTGTTCTTGGTTTCCCTGTAGCGCTGAGCTTGAAAATGCGCTCACAACCCAAGCCCTGTGCGTGGCGACTAACCCCACCACAGCGCCCCACGGCAGAATAACGCTCTCTAAGAGTGCGATTCTGAACAGCAGACAAATTTATCTGCACTTGGTTGGGGAACAGAAATTATCCGTATATCGTCAAGCGTTAGAAAGTGATGATGTCCATGCTATGCCTATCAGAGCCGTATTAGCGCAGCGTAAAACGCCCGTTGATGTGTTCTGGAGCGCTTAAGGAGTCAAGATGCACTCAGTAGTTCAAGCTGTTACCGACAGAATTATTGCCCGTAGCAAAGCGTCACGTGAAGGTTATCTCGCCGCATTGAATGATGCCCGTAACCATGGTGTACACCGTAGCTCATTGAGCTGTGGCAACTTAGCCCATGGTTTTGCCGCCTGTAATCCAGACGACAAAAATGCATTGCGTCAATTGAATAAGGCTAACATCGGCATAGTGACGGCATTTAACGACATGTTATCTGCGCACCAACCCTATGAAAGCTATCCTGAATTGCTGAAAAAAGCCTGTCAGGAAGTCGGCAGTGTTGCACAAGTGGCGGGCGGTGTTCCGGCCATGTGTGACGGTGTGACTCAAGGTCAACCCGGTATGGAATTGAGCTTACTGAGTCGTGAAGTGATTGCTATGGCAACGGCTGTGGGCTTGTCTCACAACATGTTTGATGGCGCTTTACTGCTCGGCATTTGCGATAAAATCGTTCCTGGTTTGCTTATCGGCGCCTTAAGCTTTGGTCACTTACCTATGTTATTCGTGCCTGCTGGGCCGATGAAATCAGGTATCCCGAACAAAGAAAAAGCCCGTATTCGTCAGCAATTTGCCCAAGGTAAAGTGGATCGCGCGCAGCTGCTTGAAGCAGAAGCCCAGTCTTACCACAGTGCAGGAACCTGTACTTTCTACGGCACTGCAAACTCGAATCAGCTGATGCTTGAAGTGATGGGTCTGCAGTTACCTGGCTCGTCATTTGTAAATCCTGATGATCCACTGCGTGAAGCCTTAAACAAGATGGCGGCTAAGCAAGTGTGTCGTTTAACCGAAATGGGTACCCAATATACCCCAATCGGTGAAGTGGTCAGCGAAAAGTCTGTGGTTAACGGCATTGTGGCACTTTTGGCTACTGGCGGTTCTACTAACTTGACTATGCACATCGTCGCCGCTGCTAGAGCTGCCGGTATTATCGTGAACTGGGATGATTTTTCTGAGTTATCCGATGCAGTGCCATTAGTGGCGCGCGTGTATCCAAACGGTCACGCCGATATCAACCATTTCCACGCTGCCGGTGGCATGGCGTACTTAATCAAAGAATTGCTCGATGCGGGTCTATTGCATGAAGATGTGAATACCGTTGCGGGTTTTGGTTTACGCCGTTATACCCAAGAGCCAAGGCTGCTCGACGGTGAACTGCGCTGGGTCGATGGTCCAACGACTAGCTTAGATACTGAAGTGTTAACGTCAGTCGCATCACCTTTCCAAGGCAACGGTGGCTTAAAATTACTCAAAGGTAACTTAGGCCGCGCTGTGATCAAAGTGTCAGCAGTACAAGAACAACATCGTGTCGTTGAAGCGCCCGCAGTGGTGATTGACGATCAAAACAAACTTGATGCCTTGTTCCAAGCCGGTGCTCTGGATAGAGATTGTGTTGTGGTGGTTAAAGGTCAAGGCCCGAAAGCCAACGGTATGCCAGAACTGCACAAGTTAACCCCACTATTGGGAACGCTTCAAGACAAAGGCTTTAAAGTCGCGCTGCTGACCGACGGTCGTATGTCTGGCGCGTCGGGTAAAGTCCCTGCGGCCATTCACTTGACGCCAGAAGCCTTAGATGGCGGTTTAATTGCCAAAGTCCAAGATGGCGACTTGATCCGTGTCGATGCGTTAACAGGCGAACTGAGCCTGCTTGTATCTGAAGCTGAACTTGCCACCAGAGCAGCGGGAATAGTGGATTTACATCGCTCACGTTATGGCATGGGCCGCGAGTTATTTAGTGCGCTACGTTCAAATCTAAGTAGTCCAGAAACTGGTGCGCGTTGTACTAATGCCATCGATGAACTTTATTAATACAAAGGAAGAATAACGCAATGCTTGAGAATAACTGGTCACTACAGCCACAAGATATTTTTAAACGCAGCCCTATTGTTCCTGTGATGGTGATTAACAAGATTGAACATGCGGTGCCATTAGCGCGAGCACTGGTTGCCGGCGGCATTAGCGTGTTAGAAGTGACTTTGCGTACGCCTTGCGCACTTGAAGCTATCACGAAAATCGCCAAAGAAGTGCCAGAGGCCTTAGTGGGCGCGGGTACTATCTTAAACGAAGCTCAGCTAGATCTTGCGATTGCCGCTGGTGCGCAATTTATTATCACCCCAGGCGCGACAGTTGAACTGCTCAAAGCGGGTATGCATGGTCCTGTACCATTGATCCCTGGTGTTGCGAGTATTTCAGAAGTGATGACGGGTATGGCGCTCGGTTACACCCACTTTAAATTCTTCCCAGCTGAAGCCTCAGGTGGCGTGGATGCGCTGAAAGCCTTCTCAGGACCGCTTGCGGATATTCGCTTCTGCCCAACAGGTGGCATTACGCCAAGCAGCTATAAAGATTATTTAGCGCTGAAAAACGTCGATTGTATTGGTGGTAGCTGGATTGCGCCAACGGATGCAATGGAACACGGCGATTGGGATCGTATCACTCAACTTTGTAAAGATGCCATTGACGCTTTATAAATTGAGCTTGAAATAGTGACAAAATAAAAAACCACCGCAAGGTGGTTTTTTGTCTTTCATCTTTCGTCTTTGATAAAGAATGTCTGTGACAGCGGGCGCTATAGAAAGTTTAGCTTTTATAGAAATTCGCACATTTACAAACGGTCTGGCTTTATAGCAAGTCGGGCAGCGCAATGTCTGCTTGGCTACATTTCCTTACTCAGTTCAACATTTGAGCCGGCTTTGGGGCTAAATAACTGTTGATACAGTCGCCCCGCGAACTCATCTGTCATCCCTGAAATATAGTCCGCTAAAACTCTGTGACTGTTTAAGCCTTGTTGCTCACTTTCACGCCAGCGCTCTTGGGTGTTCAGTGGCAGTAAACGCTCAGGATCGGAAGCGAAGGCTTCGAATAAGCCCATCACAATCTGCTGGCCTTTATATTCGAGCATTTGGATCTCAGGTTTACGGATCACATATTTATAAACCAGTTGCTTGAGCACATTGAGCGCAATGGCAAATTCGGGCTCTAAGGTGGCATTAAAGCGCAATAATGGTTCTTCAAACACGTCATCTTCTGAGATAACAATCGCGGTGACAAAGCCATTAACGAGTGTGCCTATAGCATCTTTACGCAGGTGATGCTCATGGGAGAACAGCTTATTGCCAATATCAGCAAGCTCTTGTCGTATCCATGCATCGCCGCTGTTTGTGAGTGTTGGCGCCACATCCTGATGCCACTGGGATGCTGTGACTATGCCCATTACAATCGCATCTTCGAGATCGTGCACTGCATAGGCGATATCATCTGCCAGTTCCATAATCGAGCAATCGAAGGATTTAAACTGAGTGCGCAGATGCGGATAGTGGTGCAGGGCGGGGTGTGAACCTTGCTGCGTCGAGGTAAAACGACTGCGGTCTGCCTCAGATAAAGGCTCAAGTACCCAAGCGAAGATGTCGTTATCATCGTCGAAAATGCCCTTAACCGGCGGCCATTGTGACGGCTTGAGCTGCCTATGGTTGCTGATATCGTTATGCTCACCCGCGACAAACAGCTGCGAGTGCGGCGCGGGGTATTTCAAAATCCCCAGCATGGTACGCCGACACAAGTTCATCCCGAAATCTAATGTATAGGGCTCAAGCTTAGAGAGAATTCGAAAAGTTTGGCCATTGCCTTCAAAGCCGCCGTGGTCGCGCATCATGTAATTCAATGCGACTTCGCCGCCGTGGCCGAAGGGAGGATGACCAATATCGTGGGCCAAACACAGGGACTCTAATAGGCTCATAGAGCAAAGCAGCTGCTTATGCTGTGGATATTTGCGTCTAAGCTGCGCGGCTATGCCGGTGCCAATTTGCGAGACTTCAAGTGAGTGGGTTAATCGAGTACGATAGAAGTCATTCATGCCAACGCCGAGCACTTGCGTTTTGGCCTGCAGGCGGCGAAAGGCGGCCGAGTGGAGAATACGCGCCCTGTCTCTTTGGTAAGGGCTGCGGTGATCGTTACGCCGTTGTTTATCTTCACCATGACGGCGTTCTTGCCAAACACTTGAAGTCATATGCATTCCTAGCGAGAGTGGAAAATCAAAGCATCTTGTTAATTTCGTCTAAATTCAAGGTGAAACTGGGCACAAAGCAGTTCATAAAATACTGTACGGCGGGGTCAGGATTTGTCGCCAACATGTCTTCGAGGCGCTTACGGGCGGTATTGAACTCACTGTTGCCCGCACGGTTTTCTTCAAGACATTTAAGATAGGCGCACAGAGTATCAGCCGATTTCACTATTGTCTTGTAAACGGGATCGGCGTAATCACTGATGAACAGACTGCGATAATCTGCTTTAAATTCCTCTGGCACCATATCCAGCATGCGCTGCTCAGCAATCGCCTCAATCTTTTTATACTCGGCTTCGATTTCTTTGTTGAAGTATTTCACCGGCGTCGGTAAGTCACCCGTGAGGATTTCACTGGCATCGTGAAAAATCGCCAGACTTGTGGCTTGATGGGGACAGAGCGTCGTGCCGAACTTTTTATTGCTGATGATCACCAGTGCATGGGCCACCATGGCAACTTGCAGCGAGTGTTCTTGAACATTTTCAGTGCGAACGTTGTACATCAAAGGCCAGCGCTGGATAAGTTTCATTCGAGCTAAATGGGCAAATAAGTGACTCATAGTTTTCCTGTAAAAGTGACCAAGTATATAACTTATGGTTTACCTGCTAATGAGTGAATAGAAAGGCGACAAGCTGCAATGGAAGACGTGACACGAGTTGAATAAGCAGTATTGACGCTAATGAAGTGTTAGATTATCACAGCCTTGGATGACACGTGAGCATGAGCGGGAGGTTTTGTACAAATCGCTAAAAATAAAGCGACCACTCGGATCGCTTTATGACTCAAACCGTTAACTGAGGCTAAACCTACTGCCGATAGTTTTCGAGGAAGGCGCCAAACTCGGTAAATGCTTTTTTCAGATCTTCTTTATAGGGTAAGAAAACCACTCGCAAATGGTCGGGCTCAGGCCAATTAAAGGCGGTGCCGTGCACTAACAGAATTTTCTTTTCTCTGAGTAAATCCAGCACTAAGCGCTCATCATCCCGCAGATTGAATTTCTTCATATCCAGTTTAGGGAAAGCATAGAGTGCGCCCTTAGGCTTTTTCACGCTCACGCCCGGGATTTGATTAAGCAATTCGTAACAGGCATCCCGTTGAACTGTCAGGCGACCTTTAGGTAATATCAGCTCGTTAATACTTTGATAGCCGCCGAGCGCGGTTTGAATCGCATGTTGATTGGGCACGTTTGCACACAGGCGCATCGAGGACAGCATCTCTAAACCTTCGATATAGCTCTTCGCTGCTTTAAGATTGCCAGACAACATCATCCAACCGACGCGAAATCCCGCTGCGCGATAAGCCTTTGATAGACCATTGAAGGTAACAGTTAAAATATCGTCCGACAGGCCAGCAGCAGGAACATGCTTGGCTTCGTCATACAAAATTTTGTCGTAAATTTCATCGGCAAATAAAATCAAACTGTGTTCACGGCAAAGCTCAACCACTTGCAGCAGTAATTCTTTGCTGTAAACCGCGCCCGTAGGATTGTTCGGGTTGATCAGCACAATACCGCGGGTACGCGATGAAATCTTGCTTTTAATGTCGTTGAGATCGGGGAACCAGTCCGCTTCTTCATCGCAACGATAATGCACCGCTTTACCGCCAGCGAGATTGGCCGCCGCCGTCCACAGTGGATAGTCAGGTGAGGGGATTAAAATTTCATCATCGGTGTTAAGCAGACCTTGCATCGCCATCATAATGAGTTCTGAGACGCCGTTGCCTATATAGATATCTTCGATATCGACACCAAAAATCCCTTGGGCTTGATAATGCTGCACTATGGCCTTGCGGGCAGAGAATAATCCTTTTGACTCACAGTAGCCTTGGGCACTGGGTAAATTAAGGATCACATCGCGCACAATTTCTTCAGGCGCTTCGAAACCGAAGGGTGCCGGATTACCAATGTTAAGTTTGAGGATCCGATGACCCTCGTCTTCTAAACGTCTGGCTTCCTTGTGCACTGGGCCGCGGATGTCATAGCAAACGCTATCCAGCTTGTTGGATTTGATGATAGGGCGCATTTACACCTCGGAACATGCATAAAGTTTTGGCTTAAGTTAGCGCACCATAACGAAATTTCACTGTAGATGAAAGGGGGGAACTGCACAGAATGGGACTTTTTTTATAAAAACTACTTAGTTAAATATGCTTTAACAGTCAATTAATGAAATAAGAACAAGTTTTATATTCTGATTTTTATATTATTTAAAGAGCGTTAGACTGTCGATGGTGGTAAATAAAACCTGCTTTACGTGTTTTTTAGATGTAAGAAGAAAATAATCACGCTTAACAGAAATGCATTTTCAGTGGTTGACGGTTATTTCGTTTCCTTTGTTCGTCCTATAAATCTTAGTCGGGGAAAATTGTATTTTAGCAAAAGCTTAATGATTGATTTTTAATTACAGTTCCTCGATAAGATCAACTTATGCAAACTGTATATGACCTTGTGATAAATAGGCATATTTATTGAATGCTTATTAAGCTAATAGGATCATTAACGGTTTCGTTGCGATTGAGTTAAAATGCTTTAAATTTAAAGTGTTATGTTGGTTTTGTCTGCGACCGTTAAAATTATTTTCTAGCAAGTTAAATTTATAGTTGACTCAATATTCGATGCGCTTTATTTTCTGCGCGATGTTTTTGGCAAGGCACCTCAGATAGCAAGCAATTAGCGGGTTTTATCTTCAGGGTTAGTCATCATGAAGCAGCTGTGTTGACGTTCTGAATCATATTGATTTCAGACGTTATTCTAAAACCATTTGCCTTTTAGGCGATTTATTTAGAGGACCTAAGTGCATGTCTGAACCGACAGCGTTAAGTCTCATCCCACCTTTGGTGGTATTGGTGTTAGCTATTTGGTTACGCCGTCCCATTTTATCTCTGATCATAGGTGCGGTAACCGGTTTCCTGTTACTCGATCCCAGTCAAGTCTTAAACAATTTTGCCAGTGTGTCATTGAAGGTCATGGCCGATGAAACCATAGGTTGGTTGATTCTGGTGTGTGGTGGTTTTGGTGCGCTGATTGCGCTTTTGGTCCGCACCGGCGGCGCATTAGCGTTTGGTCGTAATGCACTGAGATTTGCTAAGGGACCCAAATCTTCCCTATTGATGACGTTTATTCTTGGGATCGTGATTTTTATTGATGATTATCTCAATGCGCTGACCGTGGGTGAAACCATGAAGCGTGTAACGGATAAATTTAAAGTGTCCCGTGAGATGCTCGCCTATGTCGTGGATTCCACTGCCGCGCCTGTATGTGTGTTAGTGCCATTATCGACTTGGGCAGTATTCTTTGGTGGGTTATTGGTCGATAACGGTGTTGCGGCCGAAGGTCAGGGCATTGCTGTCTACATGCAAGCGATTCCTTACATGCTTTACGCTTGGTTAGCCGTGGCTATGGTGCTACTTGTAGTACTCGGCATAGTGCCTGCCATTGGCCCGATGAAAACTGCGCAGCTGCGCGCCGCCCAAGGCGAGCCAGCAGAAGCTCAAGTGGATTTTGACCAAGTGCAAACCTCGGACGAATATGCGGTTAAAGCCATCGAAGAGGAATTTAAGCACGCCGATAATCATGGCAAACTGCATAACTTTTTAGTGCCGATTGGTTTGTTAGTGGCTTTTACCGTGTACTTTGATATCGACGTGTGGAAAGGCTTGCTGGCGACTTTAGTCATCACTATCCCTTATTATGCTGTGCAGCGTTTGATGCCGTTATCCGAGATGATGGACCAGATGATTGATGGCTTTAAGAGCATGTTACCGGCGATTAGCACTGTGATTGCGGCATTTGTGTTTAAGGACGTATGCGATGAGTTATTACTGCCGCAGTACGTGATTGAATCCTTAAGCCCGTTTATGACGCCTAAATTGCTGCCTGCTGTGGTGTTTTTATCCATGGCGATCCTCGCGTTTGCGACGGGTTCGAGCTGGGGCATTTTTGCGGTGACCATTCCTATCGTGATGCCATTAGCGCAATCGGTGGGCGCGGATATCCCATTAGTGATTGGTGCCTTGTTGTCGGCATCATCATTTGGTAGCCAAGCGTGCTTCTACTCAGATTCAACCGTATTGGCCGCACAAGGCTCAGGTTGTAACTTAGTGAGCCATGCAGTGACTCAGTTACCTTACGCGCTTATTGCAGCAGTAATCGCATTTATCGGCTTTATTGTGATTGCATAGCCTAAGCCACTGTCGAACCAGTCACCATTAATATAAGAAACCAGCTGCGGCTGGTTTTTTTATGTCTGCCGTCATTGGGTTAGGCGGCTAAAGTGAATCAAAAATGAGGCAAAGTGATTAGGCTTGAACTAGGTTGAAGGCGATTCCACTCTTGAAGGGAGAACTTTAGACGATGTCAAATTATATTTTACGGAATTGTCATTTATATTTTACATATTTCATCGTTGCCATGTAGCTTTTCAAATCAAAGCCTGATTATACTTTGCATCCTTCATGGTGTTATTTTCAACATTAGTGGCAAACGAATCAAATGGACTCAACCCTTCTTACTGCGTTTTTCCAGCACGGCACTATACGTGATGTCGAATGTTTATTCCCCGATATCTCAGGCTATCCAAGGGGGAAGCTCATGCCAGCCCGAAGCTTTGCTCAGGGGGCTGAGTTACGTATTGCCCAAGCGATTTCGATGCAGGCGATTACTGGGGAATATTCCTACGATCCTATTTTCCCTGATGCCGACCCTGATCTCCTATTAGTCCCCGATTACAGTACCCTAAAAATGATCCCTTGGAGCACAGTGCCGCGCGCATTTGCCATCCATGACTGTGTGTTGCTCGATGGCAATTTATGCCCATTTGCGCCGCGTTCTATTTTAAAAAATGTGTTGGCCCGTTACCAAGCCCTTGGGTTAACGCCCGTGGTGGCCCCTGAGATTGAGTTTTATCTGACTGAAGCCAATACCGATCCGAGTGTGCCGTATCAGGCGCCCATTTCAAAAAGTGGCCGAGCTGAAAATGGTCAATCCGCGTTTAGCATGAATATGCTCAATGAACTCGCGCCATTTTGGGATGAGTTTAATGCCGCCATCGATGCGATTGGGATCAAAGGTGATACTTGGATCCATGAGATGGGGCTATCGCAATATGAAATTAACTTAGTGCATGGCGATCCGTTGGCTCTTGCAGATCAAACCTTTATGTTTAAATATGCGGCGAAAGAAATTGCCATTAAACATGGCTTGAATGCAATTTTTATGGCGAAACCCATAGCGGGCCAACCCGGCAGTTCTATGCATTTACATCAAAGTGTCGTCGATGATAAAGGCAACAATATTTTCAGCCATGCTGATGGTAGTGACAGCGAACGTTTTCACCATTACATCGGCGGATTACAGAAATATCTACCTGATTTAATGTTGTTATTCGCACCTAATATCAATTCATTCCGACGTTACATTTCCGGTAGCCAAGCGCCGATTAATTTAAGCTGGGGCGTCGATAATCGCACAACAGGTTTACGAGTGCCATTGAGTGCGCCGGTGGCGAGACGGCTAGAGAATCGCATTGCGGGCGCCGATGCTAATCCGTATCTGATGATTGCCGCATCTTTGGCTGCGGGTCTTGCGGGAATGGAAGAAAGACTCGCACCCAGCGCGCCAGAAACCGGTAGTGCTTATGAGAGCAGCCATGACTTAGCGCAGACATTTCTCGCTGCATTAACGCAAATGCGCCAAAGTGATTCGGCAAGGCGCTTACTCGGGGATGATTTTGTCACGGGTTTTGTGTCGGTGAAGGAGATTGAGTTTCAAAGTTATTTGAGTGAGATAGGTGCTTGGGAGCGACGTTTCTTAGGGCCGCAATGCTAGTGCTTATTTGCTGAAGGGATGTTGCTGGATAACGTCTTATTTCCTTGAGTGACTCGACATAAATACATCCCACAAATCACGCGACTAAAAAACAGCAACAAAAAAGCCAGTGCAATCACTGGCTTTTCTTCGACTGGAAACGAGAAGGGCGATTAAACGCGCTTCTTGAATTCGCCAGTACGAGTATCGATTTCAATCTTGTCGCCAACTTTCACGAAGTCAGCAACAGTAACAGTGCCGCCGCCAGTGATAGTTGCTGGCTTCATCACTTTACCTGAAGTATCGCCACGAGCTGAAGGCTCAGTGTAGATCACTTCACGTACGATAGTGGTTGGCATTTCAACAGAGATAGCTTTGCCATCGTAGAAAGTCACTTGGCAAGTTTCTTCCATACCGTCAACGATATAAGCCGCTGCATCACCTAAGTTTTCAGCTTCTACGTCATATTGGTTATATTCTGCATCCATGAATACAAACATAGGATCAGCAAAGTAAGAATAAGTACAATCAAGACGATCTAGGATGATGTCTTCTAACTTATCTTCACCTTTGAAAGTCGTTTCAGTACCAGAGTTAAGCAGTAAGTTTTTCAACTTTAACTTAACGATAGCAGCGTTACGGCCAGAACGAGTTGTTTCAGTTTTCTGCACAACCCATGGGCTGCCATCTAACATGATCACGTTACCAGGACGGATTTCATGAGCAGTTTTCATTACACTATTTCCTATATTTAGATTTTTCTGTTTTCGCGCAGTATCTTAGCTGTTTTTAACGAACTGAACTAGTCGAGTAGCGAGATCTGCAGCATTTAATGCATTAATTGGCCATTGTTTAGCATGGTGCAACAAGGGCAAATTAACAGGATTAAGGTTTTGCCAGTGAAGGCTCACGGCAGATTGCTGTGCTTGGTTGAACGCAAGATTCAATTCAGACCAATAACAAGCAATTTTAGGTGGCAGATTATCGCAGTAAAGTTTGAGAAAAGCTTCTAATTTTACGAGGTGATAATCATCTTCTTGGGGATAAATGTGCCAAATGAAGGGTTTTGCGGCCCATTGGGCGCGTAAAAAGGAATCTTCACCGCGGACGATATTAAAATCGCAGCTCCAGAGCAGGCGATCAAACCCCTGTTGATCTGTCATAGGCAAAATGTGCAGAGTCAAATTGCCATGATTTATCTGCTGACCCGGCACGAGTGCGGCAATTTCACAGGGCAGTAAATGCGTCAGACTGTTTAAGCTACGCCCCTTGGGAATAAGCGCATGGACTTTCTCGGCCGATTGCTGCCATAACTCGCATAATGCGGGTAGCGCCTCGGTCTCATAGCTAAAGATGCTAACCACAGTATCTTGAGCCTCAATCCCTTTAAGACCTAGCTGACTAAAAAGCTGTAATTTGTTAGCTGAGTTAGCTTGCCAAGCATCGCGCTCGGCAAACAAATCTTGCTCGCAGATGAGCCCACCGGTTTTTGCGCCAAAGCCCGGGAAGTAAAAATACTTCTTTAAACCATTGGTTTGTAATGAAGGTAAACCATGGCAGCCTTCGACCCAATCCTCTGCGCTTAAATATTCTAAATTCAACCAGATAGGCACAGATTTGGGATCGTGTTGATGCAAATAAACCAACTGCGCTTTTACCTGTTCGGGTAGTTCACAGGCAAAGGCTTCGATGAGCACATTTCCTGCGACAAACGCTATGGGTAAAGGCTTAGTCCAATGAATAATATTCACACCATTGAAGCTTTGAGTGACTTTTAGTGGATCGAGTGTCGGTAAAATATGCGAGAAGCTTGCGAGGTCGTCGACCCACAAATTAACGGGAATCTGGTACTCATTAGCCATTTGTTTGGCTAAACGCCAAGTGACACCAATATCGCCATAGTTATCGACGACAGTGCAAAAGATATCCCAATGGGTGGAGCGGGGTGTATTGGTCATGAGTGTGATATGTCATTATTCTTAGTTACAACAAGTAGATAGTTGCAATAAGTAAAAATATAAGCATAAAAAAAGCGGCGTTAAGGCCGCTTTAATCAAATGGTTAGCCCAATTAGTCTTCTAATTCTGCTAAGCACATTTCTTCGTAAATTTGCTTAACCCAAGCATCGACACGCTCTTCGGTCAGTTCTGGCTGACGATCTTCATCGATACCTAAGCCAATAAAGTGGTCGTCATCGACTTGACCCTTAGAGGCTTCGAAGTTGTAGCTCGCAGTTGGCCAGTGACCAATGATGATACCACCACGCGCTTGAACGATATCGCCAACCATGCCCATGGCATCGAGGAAATACTCAGCATAGTCTTCTTGATCACCACAACCAAAAATAGCGACAAGTTTGTCAGTAAAATCAATTTGCTCTAATTCAGGGAAGAAATCGTCCCAGTCACATTGTGCTTCACCGTAATACCAAGTCGGGATGCCGAACAGCAGCAAGTCATACTCTGCAATCTGTTCTTTGGTACTTTTGGCGATATCTTTCACCTCAACCATTTTTTTACCCAGTTTTTTCTGGATCATTTTGGCTACAGCTTCGGTGTTACCTGTGTCGCTACCGAAAAAAAGACCTACAGTTGCCATTGTCTATCCTTTAATGTCTAGTTCACTTATTAGGTTAATCTTGCTGGTACTCGTTCAGCATTCAACTTGTTGCTGAAGAATTAATTCGATTAACTGGCTACGGCTGATGTTACTGGCCAATGCCTGCTCATTCAAGGCGTCATACAAATCTTGTGACACCTTTAACTCTATTCGCTTTAATCCGTTGGCTTTATCGCGCTGGATTTGATTGCGTTTGTTGACCTTAAGCTGCTGGCTACGGGACAAAGGATTACTTCGTGGGCGGCCCCGGCGCTTTTCATTGGCAAAAAGGTCAATGGTGGTTCTGTCTGTCGCTTCTTTTGCCATGTTCTTATTGTTAACCGATCCCTGAGCCTTCCCAAGTGATCTGGATAATACCTTTTACAATAAACCCGGCGCAGCCGAGAAATAACACTAACCAAACAATAAATCGACCAAATTTCGGCACGTTACCTTGTTTAAGCACATCGTGGATGGCCATGCCGATAAAGAAAAATATCGAGGCAAAAAACAGGTTCAGGCCGATGGTTTCAATTTGTTCCATGTACTGAGATAACATACTTTCTTAGTCCTCGAGAGTGTTCTAAGGCCAAAAGAGGCGCGAATATATCACATCAAGATGGCGGCTGCCATATGCTTTAGGTCGAGTTTGCTGCTGATTTACATTGCTTGTTTGTCAATAAATTCAGACACAATCCGGTTAAAGATGGCGGGTTTCTGTGCATGTAACCAATGACCACAGCCTTCGAGGGTTTTCGCCTGCGCCGCAGGGAATTGCGCCATGATAGCGCTTCTGTGCTCACCAGTGACATAATTTGAGTCACCGCCGCGAATAAATAGACTCGGGCCACTATAGCTTTGTACTGGATTTGGCGCCTGATTGTGCCAACCAATAATGTTGGGGTAACAAGCCTTTAGACCACTTAAGTTCAGCTTCCAACGAAAACCCGTATCGGTACGTTGCAGGTTTTTGAGTAAAAACTGCGCCGTGGCTTCGTCGATACCTTTGTCAATCAAGTGGTTTAGGGCAAACCGTCTGTCGGTATGACCTTCTAAGGGCAGACTTGCTAATGCGGCAAACACTGTATCGTGTCTTGGCTCATAGGCGACGGGGGCGATATCGGCTGCCACCATGCTGATAATGCGCTCTGGATGAGCTAACGCTGTCGCCATGGCGATTTTACCGCCCATGGAGTGACCCACAATATGGGCGCGTTCAATAGCCAGTTCGTCGAGTAATGCAACCATGGCAGTGGCGAGGCGAGGGTAATCCATCTCATCCCAATGCTCACTTAAACCATGATTGGGGACATCGACACGAATAACCTGATACTGGCTTTCTAATACTTGTCCTAGGCCTTTGAGGTTATCTAGGTTGCCGAACAAGCCGTGGATCAAGAGTACTGCGGGTCCTTGGCCTGTAGAAACAAAGTTCATGGTGATTCCTGTTGGATCTGTTTAGCTTAACGTGGCGCGAATTGTGCCCTTAATGCCGTTGGCTTGACAAGTCAGTTGCTACTTTAGCGTATATGCGGCAATTAAATTGGGCGCTTTTTCGGCAATTGTCGATTATCTGCTAGTTTGCTGTGCTATTTCACGTATTTTTAGAATAATGACGCTTTATCAGATTGATAGACATGGATACACTGTTAACCGATCGCAATGATCTGCCCCGATCGCTGTGGTACACTTTTTTCGGTTAAGCCTGTCGAATAACAAAGGATAATTAAGGTTATGAAATATATCGAAGTTGATGAAGAGCTCTATCGTCATATTGCCAGCAAAACAGAACGTATTGGTGAGAGCGCCTCTGACATTCTTCGTCGATTACTCGGCCTGTCCGTCGATGCGGTCGAACCACCTCAGCCTTTGGCGATAAGCCAACCAAGTTTAGAGGCTGAACCAATTCAAGCTGCCGTAGTGCAAACTGCACCTGCTGTGAATGATTTTAGTCGTTTAGTCGATGAACATCTGTTATCGCAACAAAAAGGCGCAGTAGGGCGTTTCCTCTTTTTGCTCGAAAGTCTGTATCAATTAGCCCCAGAGCAGTTCTCGCAAATTCTGCAGATCCAAGGGCGCGATCGTTTGTATTTTGCCCGTTCGAAAGAGCAATTGCTGGAAGCGAGTGCATCGGCGAATCCTAAAGAAATCGGTACCAGTGGTTTCTGGGTGACAAGCAACAACAATACCGCCAAGAAACGCACCATTTTATCTGAAGTCTTAGTGCAATTTGGCTGTGATGCAACGGTTGCTGCGGGCATTGCCGAGCGCGTTTAATCCGCGATCGAGCTAAGTTTAATCATTGTTTTTAATTGTAATTGAGTGCAGGAGAGCCATAGGTGGCAATACATCAAAGGGCAGGACAAATCGCTAATCAGACGGATCTGGTCAATATTCCAAAACTGATGAGCCATTATTACAGCATCACGCCAAATATGGATGACGTACAACAACGCGTCACCTTTGGCACTTCTGGGCACAGAGGCTGCGCCTTTAATGGCAGTTTTAACCAACAACACATTTGGGCGATTACCCAAGCTGTGGTGGATTATCGCCAATCGGTGAATATCAATGGGCCGTTGATCCTCGGTATTGACACCCATGCGTTATCCTACGCCGCTTATTTATCGGCCATTGAAGTGCTGGCGGCAAATAAAGTCACAGTGCACATCCAGCAGAATGATGGTTTCACGCCAACGCCTGTGGTGTCCCATGGGGTGATTTGCGCCAATCGCGAAGCAAATATCACAGGTGCGGCACTGTCCGATGGTTTGATTATCACGCCTTCCCACAATCCGCCTCAAGATGGCGGGATCAAATACAATCCACCCCATGGTGGACCGGCCGAAGGTAATATCACGGCTTGGATTGAGTCGCGTGCCAATGATTACTTACGCCAAGCGTTAGCTGGCGTGCAAAAATTAGCGTATGCCGAAGCGCTGGCCTCAGGCTATGTCAACGCCATTGATTTGGTAACGCCCTATGTGGCTGATTTAGAAAATGTTATCGATATGCGGGCGATTGCCAACGCTAAGCTGCGTATCGGTGTTGACCCGCTCGGTGGTTCAGGGATTTTCTACTGGGCACCGATTGCCGCGCGTTATGGGCTCGATATCACCTTAGTCAATGATAAAGTTGACCCAAGCTTTAGCTTTATGCCGCTGGATAAAGACGGCAAAATCCGCATGGATTGCTCGTCTCCCTATGCGATGGCAGGGTTACTCGCCCATAAAGAATCCTTTGATTTATGCCTTGGCAATGATCCTGACTATGACCGCCACGGCATTGTCTGCCCTGGTACAGGCTTGATGGACCCTAATCACTACCTTGCGGTCGCTATCGATTATTTACTGACGCACAGACCGGATTGGAGCGATAGCTTAGCCATAGGTAAAACCTTAGTATCGAGTGCGCTTATCGATAAAATCTGTGCTTTCCATGGCAAAAAGTTACTCGAAGTGCCTGTGGGTTTTAAGTGGTTTGTTGATGGTTTAGCCGAAGCCACCATCGCCTTTGGCGGTGAAGAGAGCGCTGGCGCGGCGTTTTTGCGCCGTGATGGCACTACGTGGTGTACAGATAAAGACGGCTTTATTCTAGGGTTACTTGCCGCAGAAATTCTTGCGGTGACAGGTAAAACTCCAGGTCAACGCCATCAAGAGCTAGTAAAACAATTTGGCCAAAGCTTTTACAAGCGTATCGATAGCCCAATCAGTCTTGAAAACAAGGCCAAATTTGCGTTATTAAATGCTGAAACCTTAAATGCCACAGTGCTTGCGGGTGAGGCAATCGAAAACGTGTTAACCCATGCACCGGGCAATAATGCGGCCATTGGTGGCATTAAAGTGACTACGGCGAATGGTTGGTTTGCGGCGCGTCCATCGGGCACGGAAGCGTTATTTAAAATCTACGGCGAGAGTTTTATCAGTGAGCAGCATTTAGCTGAAATTATCAAAGATGCGCAGGCATTAATTGATAAGGCGCTGAACGCTTAATGCAGCAGTAGGTTTATAAAGTATAAAAAAACAAACGCACTCAGATCTGAGTGCGTTTTTGTTTGTGTCTAATGTCAGTTATGAGTATTAAACTCATGCTGATTTGACTGTATTTAGTACTCAATATGACAACTCGGTAAGTTATTCTTATCAATGTAATTTTGGTGATATTCCTCTGCCACATGGAACTGTTGCAATGGCACTATTTCAGTCACGATATGGCGTAATCCCCAACGACCTGATCGGGCAAAAGCTAATTTTGAGGCTTCTGCTGCGGCTTTTTGTTCACTGTCATGGAAGAAAATCGTGCTGCGATATTGAGTGCCTATATCTCCACCTTGCATGTTCAGGCTGGTTGGATTGTGGTTTTTCCAAAATACCTCGAGCAAGTCTTCATAACTGACCAGGGCAGAGTCAAACTCCACTTGTACCACTTCGGCGTGGCCCGTTTTGCCTTTTTTGACTTCTTCATAGGTGGTCGCGCTATTATTGCCGCCCATGTAACCGCAGGTGGCATTCGAAACGCCATTCACTTGTCTAAAAAAATACTCTACGCCCCAGAAACAGCCGGCACCAAAGGTTGCTAACGCCATAATTAAATCCAATAGAAGTCTAGATGGCTAAGGATTGTGATAAAACTCGCGCGCAAAAGCAAGCCTCTAGCAGGAATATTTATGCTGGACGATTTTTCGATAAGATGATGGGAAATTTACACTCAGCATAGCAAAGCGCCGCGTTGATCTTATTCCGTTCAAAACTGGGTCCTATGGCGATAAATGTCTGAGAACAGCATTAAAAACATGTGTTAGTATTGAAGCCGCTTTTTAAGGTGCGAGTCAGCCTAACCGCGGTGAGATGAATGCTTGAGTGGTTATGGCTATCTGCACTGATGCTATTGCGCCGTTACTGTTACACACCATTATAAGGAGAATTCTGTGTTACAAGCTCTGTTAGATTCAAAGGATTTTTTAGCGCTCACCTTAGCCCATCCTGAACAGTTCGATGGCGAGTTTTCATTTAGCTTAGGCGACCATACCCAAGTTGAAGTGTGGGATACCGGCGTTATCGTTTTTGAGCCCGCCCAGAATGAAGGAAAAGATGTTGTCATTTCTTGCGGTGTTCACGGTAACGAGACCGCGCCCATTGAACTCTGCAATGGTTTAATTAAGCAGCTTTTACAGCAAAAGATCATTGCAAAGCAGCGCACTTTATTCCTGATTGGTAATCCATTAGCGATTAATAACGGCACGCGGATTATCGATGAGAACATGAATCGTCTCTTTAGTGGTGAGCATTCCAATCCTCCGGGATTAGTCAATCCTGAGCGAGTGCGCGCCAAAAAACTCGAAGCCTATGTCGATCGTTTTTATACCGCGGTTGCCGATGGTCGTCAGCGCATTCATTATGATCTGCACACGGCGATGCGCGCCTCGAAGCATGAAAAGTTCGCTATTTATCCCTATCGTCCCGGGCATGCCTTTAGTGGCGAGCAAATCATGTTTTTAGCCGCAAGCGGTGTCGATACGGTTCTTTTTCACCACGAACCGACCACGACCTTTAGCTATTTTTCCTCCGAACGCTACGGCGCCGATGCCTTTACCATTGAGCTTGGCAAAGTGTTTCCCATGGGGCAGAACGACATGACGCGTTTTATCGCCACCCATGAAATGTTTATGCGCTTGATCACCGCTAAGCCGTTGGAGCTAGATGCATTTGATGCCGATAAGGTTAACTTGTACCAAGTGTGCCGGGTCATCAATAAACATTTCGATGATTTTGAATTTACCTTCGCAACCGATGTCGAAAACTTCAGATCTTTCCCGAAGGGCTTTGTTTTAGCGCGGGAAGGTGGGCAAGAAATTAAAGTGGAACATGAGTTTGAGTCTGTCGTGTTCCCTAATGCCAAAGTGCCTATTGGCAATCGCACTGTGATTTGCCTGATCCCTGCGGTGAATGCGGATGTGCGTTAGGCTTGTAAAGCAATATATACATGCGAGGCAGGGATAACTTGTGGTTTGAGCTATGCCAATGGTTGATAGGTAGTTTACGTTAACGTAATGTTCGTCGGGCATATTCGTATAAACAGACGCATCAAAACGCTTTGGTGCGTAATGAGATAACAAGAGCACAATATGAGCAAAGCAACACTCAACACTGATACAGTGCACCGTGTCGGCTTCTTGGATAAGGCATCGCTACACATTCCTATCCTTCGAATTCTACAAGCCGACGGCACCACTTATGAAACCGCGGTTTTGCCTGTGATAGATGAAACCTTAGCCACTAAAATTTACGATACCTGTGTATTCACTCGGGTACTTGATGAACGTATGCTTGGCGCCCAGCGTCAAGGACGCATCAGCTTCTACATGACCTGTACGGGTGAAGAAGCGGCGATTGTCGGCAGTGTGGCCGCACTCGATCAAGAAGATGTTATCCTCGCGCAATATCGTGAGCATGCGGCGCTGCGTTATCGCGGCTTTACCACTGAACAGTTTATGAATCAGATGTTCAGTAACGAGAAGGATCTCGGTAAAGGTCGCCAAATGCCAATCCATTACGGCAGTGCGGCATTGCATTATCAAACGATTTCTTCACCCCTTGCGACACAAATCCCGCAGGCGACGGGTGTGGGCTACAGCTTAAAAATGCAAGGTAAGCGCAAAGTCGCGGTTTGTTATTTTGGCGAAGGCGCTGCATCGGAAGGGGATTTTCATGCTGGCCTAAACATGGCCGCGGTACTGAAATGCCCAGTGATTTTCTTCTGCCGTAACAATGGCTACGCCATTTCAACCCCAACCGAAGAGCAGTTTGCCGGTAACGGTATTGCGAGTCGCGGTGTGGGTTATGGCATGCACACTATTCGTGTTGACGGCAATGACATGCTGGCCGTGTTAGCCGCAACGCAGCAAGCTCGCGCCTATGCGATTGAGCATAATGCGCCTGTGCTGATTGAAGCCATGACTTACCGTCTCGGCGCGCATTCATCATCAGACGATCCATCTGGTTATCGCTCGAAAGATGAAGAAGCCAAGTGGCAGCAACACGATCCGGTTAAACGCTTCAAATTATGGCTTATCAACAAAGGTTGGTTAGCTGAAGCGGATGATGTGAAACTGAATGAGAAATATCGTGAAGAAGTATTGGCTGCGGTAAAAGTGGCTGAAAAAATTCCTGTGCCTATGCTGGATGAAATTATTGAAGATGTGTACGACAAGCCTACGCCAGTGCTGAGAAAGCAACTCGCCGATCTTAAAGAACATATCAAGAAATATCCGCAAGCCTATCCAAAAAGTGCAGGGAGACTATAAGCCGTGGCTGAAATGAATATGTTACAGGCCGTCAATGAGGCCTTGTCGATCGCCATGCAAGCCGATGAGCGCATGGTGGTTTTTGGTGAAGATGTGGGTCACTTTGGTGGGGTATTTCGCGCCACTTCCGGTCTTCAAGAGAAATTCGGTCGCGATCGCTGCTTTAATACCCCGCTGACAGAGCAAGGTATTGCCGGTTTTGCCAATGGTCTAGCCTCAAATGGCATGACTGCTGTGGCTGAAATCCAATTCGCCGATTATATCTTTCCGGCGTTCGATCAAATCGTCAACGAGTCTGCCAAGTTCCGTTACCGCAGCGGTAATGAGTTCGATGTCGGTGGATTAGTGTTCCGTACGCCCTATGGCGGCGGCATCGCTGGCGGCCATTATCACTCACAATCACCCGAAGCTTATTTTACCCAGACACCGGGATTAAAAGTGGTGGTGCCACGTAACCCCGAGCAAGCAAAAGGCCTGTTGTTAGCGTCAATTCGTGACAAAAACCCAGTGATCTTCTTTGAACCTAAGCGTTTATATCGCGCATCGGTTGGCGAAGTGCCAGCGGGCGATTATGAAATTGAACTGGGCAAGGCTGAAGTGGTTCGCGAAGGTAAAGACATCACCTTAGTGGCGTGGGGCGCGCAAATGGAAATCCTTGAAAAAGCCGCCGATATGGCCGCTAAAGAAGGGATCTCCTGCGAAATTATTGATTTACGCACCTTGTCACCCTGGGATATCGATACTGTTGCTGATTCAGTCAAAAAGACTGGACGTCTACTGGTCAATCATGAAGCGCCATTAACGGGTGGTTTTGCCGGTGAAATTGCCGCGACGATTCAGCAAGAATGCTTCTTGTATCTAGAGTCGCCCATCAGCCGCGTTTGTGGTTTAGATACCCCGTACCCACTCATTCATGAAAAAGAATACATGCCAGATGCATTCAAAACGTTTGAAGCCATCAAAGCATCAGTGACCTTCTAGGAGTCCGGTATGATTAAAGATTTTATTTTGCCGGATATTGGCGAAGGTGTTGTGGAGTGTGAGTTGGTTGAATGGCTGGTCAAAGAAGGCGACACAGTCGTTGAAGATCAGCCGATTGCCGATGTCATGACAGACAAAGCCTTAGTGCAAATCCCTGCACCTTTTGCGGGCGTGGTCACTAAGTTGTATTACGCCAAGGGTGATATTGCGAAAGTGCATGCGCCGCTCTATGCCGTAAAAATTGAAGGTGCCGTTGAAATTTCAGGTGAAGCTGTTGTGGCTGAACCTGCTGCGACGACTGCAAAAGTGACTGAGCCTGTGGCGGCAACAACTGCCAATACGTCATCCAGTTCATCCGTCAGCATTGAAGAATTCTTACTACCGGATATCGGCGAAGGCATTGTTGAATGTGAACTCGTTGAATGGTTAGTGAGCGAAGGTGATTGGGTTGAGGAAGATCAACCGATTGCCGACGTGATGACAGATAAAGCGCTGGTGCAAATTCCTGCCATTAAAGCGGGTAAAATTGCCAAACTGCATTATCGCAAAGGTCAGCTGGCCAAAGTGCATGCGCCTTTATTTGCCATTGAAGTTAAGCATATGGCTTCTGCACCTGCGGCGACAACAAACACTGATACTGTGGCGAATGCGGCACCGGCAGCGCAGATTGTGAGTGCAGAGCCTGCTCGTCAAGGTAAAGCCTTAGCCAGCCCTGCGGTTCGCCGGATGGCGCGGTCGTTAGATATCGATTTGAGCCAAGTACCTGGCACAGGAAAGCACGGCCGTGTGTACAAGGAAGACATCACTCGTTTCCAACAAGGCGCAAGCAATGTTTCTGCTCCAAGTACGACTCAGGTAAAAGAGGCGCCAGCTCAAGCGACGCAAGCATCTCAAACCCAAGTTCCAACATCGACAGTGACTCAACGCGCTGACACGGTTGAGCCTATTCGCGGCGTAAAAGCTGTGATGGCACGCATGATGGTGGAATCTGTGTCGAGCATTCCGCACTTTACCTATTGCGAAGAATTTGATTTAACAGACTTAGTTGCACTGCGTGAAAGCATGAAAGTGAAGTATTCATCCGATGAAGTGAAGCTGACCATGATGCCTTTCTTTATGAAGTCGATGTCACTCGCGTTAAGTCTGTTCCCTGTGATGAATAGCCAAGTGAATGCTGATTGTACTGAGCTGACTTACAAAGCGCGCCACAATATCGGCATGGCGGTGGATTCTAAAGTCGGTCTCTTGGTGCCCAACATCAAAGATGTGCAGGACAAGAGTATTTTAGAAGTGGCGGCAGAAATCACCCGCCTGACCCAAGCTGCCCGCAGTGGCCGCGTGGCGCCAGCGGATCTGAAAGACGGCACCATTTCGATCTCTAACATTGGCGCCTTAGGTGGCACAGTGGCAACGCCTATCATCAACAAACCTGAAGTGGCGATTGTGGCCTTAGGTAAGTTGCAAACCCTACCGCGCTTTAACGCGAAAGGGGAAGTCGAAGCTCGCCAAATCATGCAAGTGAGCTGGTCAGGCGACCACAGAGTGATCGATGGTGGCACCATTGCTCGCTTCTGTAATCTGTGGAAACAGTATCTTGAGCAGCCGCAAGAGATGTTATTAGCGATGCGCTAAGCCGCTGGCATGAATAACTGACACTAAAAGGACGCTAAAAGCGTCCTTTTTTATTTGCTTTGCACAAATGGGTTAATCTTTTGATCCCAATTACGTATAATTCCCGGACGTAGTTATCCTGATGGATGTGTTATGAGTCAGTTTGCCCCCAGCCCATTTGCTCCAACAATAGAAACCATTGATTACCCGTTTCCGCCTAAGCCAGTTCCTTTGTCCGATGCGCAAAAAGCCGATTATAAGGCGCGTATCAAACAACTGCTCATTGAAAAAGATGCCGTTCTGGTTGCCCACTATTATACCGATCCTGAAATCCAAGCCCTTGCCGAAGAAACCGGCGGCTGCGTTTCAGACTCTTTAGAAATGGCACGCTTTGGCCGCGATCACCCAGCAAAAACCTTAATCGTTGCTGGGGTCAAGTTTATGGGCGAAACCGCCAAGATTTTAAGCCCAGAAAAAACCATTTTAATGCCGACCTTAGAAGCCACTTGTTCATTGGACTTAGGTTGTCCAATCGATAAGTTCAGTGCTTTTTGCGATGCGCACCCAGATCATACTGTGGTGGTTTACGCCAATACTTCGGCTGCCGTTAAAGCGCGCGCCGACTGGGTGGTGACCTCCAGTATTGCCCTCGAAATCGTTGAGCACTTAGACAGCGAAGGTAAAAAGATCATTTGGGGACCAGACCGTCATTTAGGCAGTTATATAGCTAAACAGACGGGCGCAGAAATGTTGATGTGGCAGGGCGATTGTATCGTTCACGACGAGTTTAAATCGAACGCGCTGCGCGATATGAAAAGCGTTTATCCAGATGCGGCTATCCTTGTGCACCCTGAGTCACCAGCCAGTGTGGTGGCGATGGCCGATGCTATTGGCTCGACCAGTCAGCTGATCAAAGCCGCGCAAACTATGCCGAATGAGCGCTTTATCGTGGCAACCGATCGCGGCATCTTCTATAAAATGCAGCAGGCGGCGCCAGGTAAAATCTTAATCGAAGCGCCAACAGGCGGAAATGGCGCAACCTGTAAGAGTTGCGCTCACTGTCCTTGGATGGCGATGAACGGTCTACAGGCGATTGAAGCATCACTCGCCGACAGCGATAAAACCACCCATGAGATTTTTGTGGATGAAGACTTAAGAGTTAAAGCGCTGATCCCGCTGACGCGCATGTTGGATTTTGCTAAGACACTGAATATGAAAGTGAAGGGTAATGCCTAAGCCCGTTCTTTAGCTGTTCTCCAGTGTTATAAAAATCCCCGCGATAGAGTGGGGATTTTTTATGGCTATTGTTTAATCGAATTTAAGGCAATAAAAAGCCCCGCAAATGCGAGGCTTGATTGAGTAACGCAGGATCTAGTAACTAGATTACTTTGCGTTCATCAGTGCAACCGCGTTATCTAACATACGGTTACTGAATCCCCACTCGTTATCATACCAAGACATCACTTTCACTAAACGGCCGTTTACACGGGTTTGAGTGGCGTCGAAGTTTGAAGAGAACGCATTGTGGTTAAAATCGATAGACACCAATGGCTCTTTGTTTACTGCTAACACTTCGCTCAATGGCGCAACGCTGGCTGCACGTTCGATAATGGCATTCACTTCTTCAACTGTCGTATCACGGGCAGCGATGAAAGATAAATCCACGAGTGATACGTTAACTGTAGGTACACGAACCGCTAAACCGTCGAACTTACCTTGTAATTCAGGTACAACCAAACCTACAGCAGCAGCTGCGCCAGTTTTAGTTGGGATCATTGACAGTGCTGCAGCACGGGCACGACGTAAATCTGTGTGGTACACGTCAGATAAACGTTGATCGTTGGTATAAGCGTGAATGGTTGTCATCAGGCCTGATTCAATACCAATCTCGTCATTTAACGGCTTAGCAAAAGGGGCTAAACAGTTAGTTGTACAAGAAGCATTTGAAATCACTGTCATGTCTGACGTCAGCACGTTGTTGTTCACACCGTAAACAACAGTGGCATCGACGTTTTTACCTGGAGCAGAAATAATCACTTTCTTCGCGCCAGCAGTTAAATGTGGTTGAACAGTTTCTTTAGAAGTGAAGATACCAGTACATTCGAAAACCACGTCAACTTGCAATTCAGCCCATGGCAGTTTTGCAGGATCACGTTCTTGGAAAGTGAGGATCTTATCGCCATTCACATAAATCGCTTCGGCATCATGGTCAACTTTGGCATTGAAACGACCATGAACAGAATCGTATTTTGTCAGGTGAGCGTTGATTGAAGCGTCGCCTAAATCATTAATAGCGACAATCTTGATTGGATAAGCTTTTTCGCTTTCGTACAAGGCGCGTAATACGTTTCTACCGATACGGCCATAGCCATTTATTGCTACACGGATAGTCATCTCATATCCCTCTGGTGATTATAAAATTCAACTGGTAGTAAAATTACCAAACTGACAGCTATCGTCAAGTTAAATCGGCATTTTACCGCTGTCTTGATTAACAAATTAGGTATTTTTTTTACATCGGTCGCGAAATCGCCATTTTTTACGCGTTAATTGGGTAAAAAATTACAAGATGGCAAACATTTTGCCATCAGTTGCTTAGTCTGTTTTTTCGACAGGCGCAGGCGGCACAGCCTCGGTTGTAGTTGGCGCTTGGTCAACCGCTTGAGGATCAAGCCATTGTCTTACTGGACTCTGAGAATAAGTCCCGTTTTTTAGCGCATCGATAAGGGCTTGGGCTTTTAAATCGAGTTCAGTCGCCAGCGTTTTATTGCCACCGAGCAAGGCTAGCATTTTTTCCTCTGAATACTTCTGCTGCGTAAGTAGTAAATTTGCCTTCGTCAGCATATAGGCTTTATCAAATAGCTGCTGCTGGCGATAGACTGATGCGAGCCCAAGTAACCAGTTAACGTCGAAATCATCGTATTGGATCTCTGCAAAGACCTTAAGATAGAGTTGTTGCGCTTTGATGGCATTTCGATTGCTGTAGTAAGTTGCGACTTGGGCAAGTAGGAAAGGGTCAGTCACTTCGCCGGCGTTTTCATGCTCTAATAATCTATTTAGCGCTGCGGTATCGCCAAAGCGAGTCCATTGGTAATAGGACATGAAAGGATCTTGTCGCTCGCGGGTTTGATCTTGTAGCAAACTTAAATTCTGGGTGCTTAATCTAAAGGCTCTGGCTCTATCCGCGGTGCGATTGGTGTGGATGATATGCTGAACACCAGAGGCGAGTTCAATACAGCGGCTGTAATCCTCAAGGTAAGTCAATTGCAGGTAGAGTTGTTTGCCTGTGGGGTTTTCGTTGTCTTTTAATTCGTAGCGGTTCTGGATTAGTTTAGTTTTTTCGGCCAAACACCAGCCATCCTTATGCAAATCGGCACAAATTTCAGGATTATTTTTACAAATTGCTGAGATATTTCGGCCATTATCACAACCGAAAAGACCAAAAAGGCTCATCCCAAAGGTAAATGATGTAATTATTACTAGATTTTGTCTCAAAACACTCTCCAAACGATAATTTTTCTAATAAAATTACAGATTTACAGAAAATATCTTACTGGCAACACAGCGCGACTTTCATTACAATGGCGCCGACCAAAACAGGGTTTTCCCTAAAACCCGCATTAGATTATTGGTCTTTTCGTCATGTTACTCAAACCTTTCAGTACATTTTATTGAAAAGTGAGATAAAGGATCTGTAAATGAGCGCTGATAAACACCTACAAAGTTGGCAAGAACGTTTTGAAATGGCAGAGGCGATGCAGCCTTTGTTAGGCAAGTTGTACCGTAACCAAGGCGTTGAAGTCGTGGTCTACGGCAAGCCGTTACTCAATGCTTCTACGATTGAAATCATTAAAGCGCACCGTTTAGTTCGTCGTCATGTCGGTGAAAAATTACGTTTACGCGAGAGTTTCCCCTTCGTTCAAGCTTTGAGCAAACTCGCAGTTAAACAATGTAAAGTGGATATTGGTAAGCTTGCAGTCAATTACTGGCGTGATCACACCGATGTCAGTGAAATTGAAAGCTATATGGCAAAAGAGTTGGCCGATGCCATCGACCATGCTGATGATGTCGCACCGCGTGATGTTGTGCTTTATGGTTTTGGCCGTATCGGTCGCTTATTAGCACGCCTGCTGATTGAACGCACAGGCCGCAGCAATAAGTTAAGATTACGCGCTATCGTATTACGTGGCGGTAAGAAAGGTGATTTAGAGAAACGTGCCAGTTTATTACGTCGTGACTCAGTCCATGGTCCTTTTAATGGTTCTGTGGAAGTTGACGAAGAGAACAATGCCATCATCGCCAACGGTACCTATATCCAAGTGATTTATGCAAACTCGCCTGATGAAGTGGATTACACTAAATACGATATCAGCGATGCACTCGTTGTTGATAACACTGGTATTTGGAAAGATGAAGCGGGTCTTGGTTTACACCTTAAGAGCCCAGGCGCGAGTAAAGTGTTGTTGACAGCTCCTGCAAAAGGCGCGATCAAGAACATCGTTTACGGTGTGAATGAAGGCGACATTACCCCAGAAGACATTATCGTTTCTGCGGCAAGCTGTACGACCAACGCTATTACGCCTGTACTGAAAGCTGTGAATGATAAATATGGTATTGAGAATGGTCATGTTGAGACGATTCACTCTTATACCAACGATCAAAACTTGATTGATAACTATCACACCGCTGACCGCCGTGGCCGCAGTGCACCATTAAACATGGTAATCACTGAAACAGGCGCCGCGAAAGCCGTTGCTAAAGCACTGCCAGTGTTAGCGGGCAAGTTAACCGGTAACGCGATTCGTGTGCCAACGCCGAACGTCTCTATGGCCATCATCAGCATGAACTTGAATGCTGAAACCAGTAAAGATGAGCTGAATGAGTACCTGAAAGATACGGCGCTGCAATCACCACTACAAAATCAAATCGATTACACCGACTCTACTGAAATTGTATCGAGCGATTTAGTGGGTTCTCGTTATGCGGGCGTGGTTGACTCACAGGCAACTATCGCAGAAGGCAAGCGTGCCATTCTTTATGTATGGTATGACAACGAGTTTGGTTACAGCTGCCAAGTGGTTGGTGTAATGCAAACTATGTTAGGTTTAACGACGCTATCTCTGCCGGCATAAGTTAGCTGCGTTAATAACCTTCACATAAAGCGCCCAGTAGGGCGCTTTTGTTTTCTATACTCAGGCAATTTAATTGAGTTCGACTCAATCCTCACAATCAACCACAGCTTTTCTGCCTCACTTAATCATCTGCCGCTCGGCGTTAGTATCGGCAAAAAAGCCTAAATTGATGAAGGAAACATCAACTTCGCGGACTTGTGGCGCTTTATTGGGCAAACGGTGCGGCTTAGATCATTTTTTAAAAATTGTTGATTGACTCTGAGGTCTAAATCGGTAGAATGCCAATCCGCAGTCAGGGGAAAGCATGCCTAGCATGGCTTCTAATGATTAAGCGCAATGATAGGCGACATTAGCTCAGTTGGTAGAGCGATACCTTGCCAAGGTATAGGTCATCGGTTCGAACCCGATATGTCGCTCCAAATTTTAATTAATTTGGCAATTTGGGCGCGATGGCAGAATGGCTATGCTGCGGATTGCAAATCCGTCGATCTCGGTTCGACTCCGGGTCGCGCCTCCATAGTTTAAAGTATTAATGACACGATTCACGTCGTTAATATAAAGAGTTTGCCCGAGTGGTGGAATCGGTAGACACAAGGGATTTAAAATCCCTCGCTGGTAACAGCGTGCCAGTTCAAGTCTGGCCTCGGGTACCAAAAAACAGAAAAGCCCTGACTGATGTCAGGGCTTTTTTGCTTTATAGATCCTCAAAGCCGAATGCCACTGGCTCACTTAGTGGTATTTAAGATGATTACTCGGCTAAGTTAGAATTAGCTATAGATTCCACTCACATTTTATTCATTCAGTATTGCGACGTCAGCGCGATTCTTTTCTACAAGATAAAATTACAGGATTTTGTGATCTAGATGTTATAAATAACTTTATTAAAGCAATTTTCCGTTTATGCTTATAATTACATAAAAAAATTAAACTTTTACTGTTAAATCTACAATGGCGTAAGAATTTCCCTGAGAAGGTGCTTAAGTCGCTATTCCCCCCTTAAAGACAGTGGTATAAATAAGCCGAAATTTCCCCTACACGCGCATAATTAGGATACGTAGTCATGATTTTCTCTCAAGTATTACTCGCACCCGCAGATCCCATTCTTGGTTTAACTGATACCTTTAAGGCTGATCACCGTCAGGATAAAGTTAATCTGGGTGTCGGTATTTATAAGGATGAGGCTGGACAAACTCCAGTGCTGACTTCAGTGAAAAAAGCCGAGGCTATTTTACTTGAGCAAGAGAAGACCAAAAACTATTTAGGCATTGAAGGCGTGCAAGCGTATAACCATGTTGTACAAACATTGTTATTCGGTGAGGGCAGTGCATTAATCACTTCTGGCCGTGCTGCCACAGCGCAAGCCCCGGGCGGCACAGGTGCACTGCGTATTGCTGCTGAGTTTTTACTGCGTAATACCGATTCGCACACTATTTGGGTCAGCAATCCAACGTGGGCCAACCATCAAAACATTTTTGAAACTGCGGGTTTAGCCGTTAAAGAATACGGTTATTACAAAGCAGAAGCCCATGATATCGATTTTGATACCATGATGACGGACTTGTCTCACGCGAATGCAGGCGATGTTGTGTTGCTACACGGTTGCTGCCATAACCCAACAGGTATCGATTTAACCTTGGCGCAATGGGAACTCGTAGCCCAATTGTGTGCCGATAAGAAACTTGTGCCATTGTTTGACTTTGCATACCAAGGTTTTGGTGCTGGAATTGAAGAAGATGCGGCTGGTCTTCGTTTAGTGGCATCAAAAGTGCCGGAGCTGCTGGTTGCTAACTCTTTCTCTAAAAACTTTGGTTTGTACAACGAACGTATCGGCGCCGTAACTGTGGTGGCTGAAGATGCTGATGCTGCCGTGCGTGCCTTTAGCCAAGTGAAACGTACCATACGTGCAAACTATTCTAATCCGCCAGCACATGGCGCGCTGATCGTCAGCACTATCTTAAATGACGCAGCCCTGAAAGCCATGTGGGTGCAGGAAGTTAAAGAGATGCGTGAGCGTATCGCCGAAATGCGTACCTTGTTCGTTGAAAGCTTAAAGGCTGAAGGCGTGACTCAGGACTTTAGCTTTATTTCTCGCCAAAATGGTATGTTCAGTTTCTCTGGTTTGAATAAAGCCCAAGTGGCGCGCTTGAAAGACGAGTTTGGGGTTTATATCGTTGGTTCAGGACGCATTAGCGTTGCAGGTATGACTAAGACCAATATGCCAGTGATCTGCAAAGCGATAGCGCAAGTATTGTAAGGCTTATTAGGTTATAGAAAGAGGCTAAAGGAATTTTTCTTTAGCCTTAAACATAAAGGACAGCATTTGCTGTCCTTTATGTTTTTCAGTATGTGCGGGCTATTCAGTGATTAGCAGCTAAGCGCGAGAGGCTCCTGCGATTGCAGCGTGAGCTCAGATTTAATTCGCAGCAGGGCGCTTAATGCATCTAATAGGTTCGCTTGATCATGTAAATTCGGGTTATGGCGATTCTTCAACGGAAAATAGTTAATGAGTGGTCCTAAACGCGTTTGTTCGCCATGACGTAACACTTTGTGAATGATGGGCTTGCCAATCACTTGATGGCACCAAGCGATACGTTGCTCAATACTAAATCGACCCGCGGGTGAGGCTTCCTCTGCAAGGTTATCGATAAAGATCACTTGAGCTTTAGTAGCGGCTAGGCTTTTTGCAAACTTAGGTAATAGCAGCGGCGGCATTATGCTGGTTAAGAAGCTGCCAGGGCCTAAAATGATTAAATCTGCGTGCCGTACAGCCTCACAGGCTTCAAAAGTTGCATCGACCTGTGGCTCAAGGCAGAGCGCGATAGGTGCTTCATCCATACTGTCGACATTGATCTCGCCAAATACTTTACTACCACAGGCTTGCAGAGCCACTAAGTGTGTGGGTTGTTCAGACATAGGGATCAGCTGGGTTTCAATCTTGAGTAAATTACGGATGAGATTAACTGCTTCTAATGGACGAACGCACAGCTGATCAAGCGCCAGTAAAATAAGATTACCCAGATTATGGCCGCTGAGTTCAGTTTCACCTTGGAAATGGTATTCGAATAGTTGTGAGCCGACGGAAGGGCGATTGGCTAGATGGGATAAGCAGTTGCGTAAATCGCCCCAGGCAATACAGTCCTGCTCGGCTCTGAGTCTACCGGTAGAGCCACCGTTATCTGTGGTCGCGACAATTCCCGTTAAACGGCTGCCTAAAAAATCGAGTGACGATAATACTCGGCCTAAACCATGGCCTCCGCCAATGGCGACGACACGTTCAAATTGATTTAACATCAAATGCTGCATCTGGGTTCTTCCTTCCTGAATACCCGAAAAATGAATGTTACTGTCATCACTGATTACGTACAAAGCGCAATGACGTAAGCGCTACTGTGCAATTTAACTGCGTTAAGGAACCTTAGTATAAAAGCTCAGTCGAAAGCTTGCATCTATTATCGACTGTCATACGGCAAGCACGTATACACGGATTTAGAATCGCGACTTAGGCGCAATATTGTACCTGAGTTAATGTGCCAGATGCGTGATTAATGACAGTGACGGCGGGCACATTTCGTTAAATCTGACAAATAGCTTATAATCCGCCCTTTATTTGCCCAATACGGGCGTCATACTTAAGGTGAACTATTGAAAACGGGTAGAATCGGATCGTTTACATTGGCATTAGCCATGGTCATAGTGGCGATTTTTGCATTGCGCGTTTGGATCATTCCCAACACGAATGGTTCATCTAGCATTGCGACCCAACTCGTTGACGCTGTCGATCCTGTTACGCAAGTTCCTGACTTTTCTGCGATCAACGATATCACAGAAAAGAAGAAAGCCTTTTTTGATTTTCTGCGGCCGATTGTGCAGCAGCAGAATGCCATCATCTCGATGGAACGCGAGTTTGTCAGTGAAATGCTCGCTTTGGTTGATAATGGCAAGAGTTTATCTGAGACCCAACTCGGGCAACTCAATACGCTATTCGACAAATACCAATATGCGGCACGAAACGTCGATGCTAAATCCTTAGCAAGCTTACTAAAGCGCGTCGATATTGTGCCTGAATCTATGGTGCTGATCCAAGCCGCGAATGAATCCGGTTGGGGCAGCTCACGTTTTGCCCGTGAAGGCTTTAATTTTTTTGGTGAATGGTGTTTTAGTGCTGGTTGCGGCATAGTGCCATCTTCACGGGGATCTGGTAAGAGCCATGAGGTCAAAGTATTTTCATCGGTCGACGAGTCCGTTTCATCCTACATGCGCAATTTAAATTCTAATACGGCTTATGCGCTGTTTCGTTCTATCCGCGCTGATTTACGCTCACAGGAGCTAGAGCCGACAGCGGATCAATTGATTTACGGACTCGTGAATTATTCTGAAAGACAAGAAGCTTATATTGATGAGCTGCTTGATATGTTACGTCATAATGAAAAATATTTGGTGAATGTCGATGTATAAAAAATTGTTGTTTAGTGGCCTCTGTTTACTGGCAACTAGCGCCGCTGCAGAAACTGTATCCCTTGAATATAAAGGTTTTTATGATAGGTTAAAACAAGTCAATAAGGGCAGTTACCAACTCGTAGAAGTGGCTTTTAGTGTTCCAATGCAAAAAAACTGTTTGATCCAAAGCGGTTCTATTTCCAGTGAAAAAACATCAACGCCATTGACGTATACCTATGCTCAGCGGTTATTTATTCCCTTAGATGATGATTTAAAAGATCAGCGTGCCTTGGTTAATCTCAATTTTGCAGGCAGTGCTGATGGATGTGCTATCGCGATGCAAGTCAGAGCAAAACAGACATTGGCTGAGTACGATAAAGCGCGTTTACAGCAAATCGTGACCGAAATGGACACGCTGCTTGGTGCTATGCAAGGCTTCCCGATGCGTTATTTTAGGGATCCTATTGCTGGTCTTAACTTTGAATTCCAACCCGAGCAAGAAGTGTATGTACACCTTAATGGCCGTGAACAAGCCGTTAAGGGCAGTTATAAATTAGCCGTGAATGAGCTTGAAAACATCACGACGCTAAGCTTTAGTGCCCAGCCATTAGTCTTGAGTCCTTGGGTGAAGTGATCCTCTTTGTATCTTGAATTGGCATCTTGAAATAGTCGATTGAGAAGCACGTACTCAAAGATTAACTTATTTTGTAGCCATAAAAATGCCCACATCATGTGGGCATTTTTGTTTTGCTGGTTTAACTTATTTACTGATTAGGGCGCTAGTTTCAGCCTTAATTAGACTTCGTAAGTGTTAACAATATCAATGCGTTTTACTGCATCCAAATCAATACGGCCGCTGTTGGCGATATCTAGGAAATCGAATGCGGGCAGATTGGCTTCGGCAACATCGCCACGCAGAGGCGCATCTGGATCACGCGTTAATGACACAAAGTCGAACTGCTCACGGTCAACACCCTGTGATGGTGCGGTGTTTTGCATGGCGGTGAATATTGTTTCAATACGACCAGGATACTGTCTATCCCACTGATTCAACATGTCTTTGACAGCAGCGCGCTTTAAGTTTTCCTGCGAGCCACACAAGTTGCATGGAATGATTGGAAATTCTTTTAAGCTGGCATATTCTTCGAGATCTTTCTCGCGGCAATAGGCAAGTGGCCGAATGACCACATTAGCGCCGTCATCTGACAGTAGCTTAGGAGGCATAGCTTTCATCTTGCCGCCAAAGAACATATTCAGGAACAAGGTCTCAATAATATCGTCCCTGTGGTGGCCAAGGGCGATTTTAGTGGCGCCAATACGCTGGGCAAAGCCATAGAGCGTACCGCGTCGCAGGCGAGAACACAGGGAGCAGGTGGTTTTGCCTTCAGGGATCTTGTCTTTCACTATCGAGTAAGTGTCTTTCTCGAGGATGTGATAGGGCACATTGAGCTTATCTAAATAGGCGGGCAATACATGCTCAGGGAAGCCAGGTTGCTTCTGATCTAAATTAACCGCAATGATTTCAAACTGAATGGGTGCACGTTGCTGCAGATTCATCAAAATATCGAGCATTGCATAGCTGTCTTTACCGCCACTAAGGCAGCACATGATCTTATCACCATCTTCAATCATATTGTAATCGGCGATAGCGCTACCCACTTCACGACGCAGACGTTTCTGTAACTTATTCAGACGGGTAGTTTGTTTTTTTGATAATTCTTCAGACATTGGATTTGCCGTAACTTCAGATATAGCTTCAAGCATAAAAAAGCGCCCAGTAACTCAGTTTCAGGGCGCGTATTATTCCAGCTATCTTTGGCGGGGTAAAGTGCCGCGTATCGCTTAGGCTTCTTCTAACGGCGATTTATAACCGTCAGGTTTGATGGCCAGTAAATCGCAGTTGATGCTATCGATAACATGCTCTGCAGTATTGCCAATCAGTGCCGCTGAAAATCCGGTGCGACCGACAGTGCCTAAGATCACTAATTCGGCATCGAGTTTTTCAGCAAGCTCAGGGATCACATCCTCAGGCAGGCCTTCTTTTACATGGCAATGGTTTGGATTAATGCCGTATGCATTAGCGAGATAACTTACGCGCTGCTCATGCTGCATGCGAATGGTTTCGTTATAGGATTGGGCATCAAAATCTGGTAATTCAATGGCTAGGTTTACCGGTGTGCCGGGATAACCATTAACTAAATGCACTTCGGCAGAGAATTTATCTGCCAAATCTTTTGCGTGCTCAATGATTTTACCGTTAAGCATTTGATGATCGGTATCTTCGGTCGCCACATTCACAGCGCAAAGGATTTTACCCGCCGCTGGCCAGTCATGGGCTTTCACCATCAACACTGGCACAGGCGCTTTACGCATTAAATGCCAATCGGTTGGGGTGAAGATCACCGCTTTGAGTTTGTCGTGGGCATGGGTGCCTTTAACAATCAAATCGTATTGCCCTGAAATTGCATGATTAATAATGCTTTCGAAGGGGCGGTTATGCCAAATGACTTGGGTATCGATATTGAGCTGCAGATGAGCGTAAGCGGCGAGTAAGTCTTGGATCCAAGCGAGACGTTGATCTATGACGCCTTGGCGCATGGCTTCGCGCTCTTGATTCGACAGAATCGAAGTCATCTCATAGGAAAAATCGAAGATAGAAAGAAACACAGTGACTTGAGCATTGCATTTACTGGCCAAGGTTACCGCTCGTGCGAGGGCAACTTGATTCTCTGTGGTAGGGTCAACCACAACCAGTATTTTTTGATAATCCTTCATGGGAGGTTCCTTTAGTCATAGGCTCAATATCATCATGAGCCTTTGGCAGTTAGCTGTATTGTTCTAGATCAAACTCAATTGAAATTGATTAAAACTCGCTTAAAAATCATGCCTTAATCTGCATGACATGTCTAGCCAGCTGCGTTTTTTCAACTGAATTGTTCTTGCAATCTATAGCAAGGATCTAGCGCCTAATACTTTTGCACTTAACTATTATGTTTCACTCAACTTTCTAGCAGAAAACACGCTTGCGGTGAACTATCTCGCTATACGCGAATTACCCGCTAACAGATTCAGCTCTTGTGAGTCGAGGATAGTAATGTACTTACCTTTAACCTCAATTAAGCCTGATTTTTGGAAACGCCCAAGTAAACGACTGATGGTCTCTACGGTTAAACCGAGATAATTACCAATGTCACCGCGGGTCATAGTTAAGCGGAATTCCTTTGGCGAGAAGCCACGGCTACCAAAACGATTAGCCAGATTGCTGATAAATGCAGCCAGGCGTTCTTCGGCATTTTTTTTGCTGAGTAGCAGGATCATTTCCTGATCGCTCATGATCTCATTGCTCATCAGGCGCATGATCTGCTGACGCAATTTAGGCATAGTGCCTGAAAGTTCATCGAGGATATTAAAGGGGATCTCACAGACCATGGAGGTTTCGAGGGCCTGTGCAAAACTCTGGTGCAACTGGGCGTGGATACCGTCAAAACCAATCACATCACCCGCTAAATGGAAGCCAGTTATCTGCTCATCGCCTTGCTCGGTAATCGTATAGCTTTTGATGGTGCCAGAGCGGATCGCAAATAGGGATTTTAACGCATCACCCGATTTAAAAATTTGCTCGCCTTTTTGGATCGGCTTTTTACGCTCAATAATATCATCGAGCTGATCTAGCTCACTTGCATTGAGGGTAAAAGGAATACAAAGGGTACCCATACTGCAATCGTGACAATGGATTGTGCATCCGCTAGCGGCAGGACGACGATTCTTATTTTGTTCAATTGTCATGTTGATTCTCAAGTTTATCCACTGTAACCATGTTAAACCAATTCACTCACTTGGGCTAGTTTAGCTGCGCGAGTGCGATATATAAAGTTTGACCACCAAAAGCAATTAACAGTAAGCCGCTCAATAGTCTAACGGTTTTCTTTTGTACCCATTCAGCAAGGCGTTTTGCCGCCACGCCAGCGCTTAATAGAGCGGGTAAAGTACCCAAGCCAAAGGCTAACATAATTAAGGCGCCTTGGCTGGCAGAGCCAGATGCAACCGACCAAGTTAAGGTGCTATAGACGAGGCCGCAGGGGAGCCAGCCCCAAATGAATCCCGCCATGACTGCTTGGCTCGGATTCTTGATAGGAACAAGGCGCTGCGCTAGCGGTTTTAAATATTGCCATAGCCATTGACCTACACGCTCAATTTGCACGATTCCAACCCAAATTTTAGCGATATACAGCCCAGTTGCGATCATCATCAGTCCGGCAATGATGCGCAGCACAATCAAATACGTATCCAGTTCAAATAAGTGACCAAGACCTGCCGCCGAAGCGCCCACTAAGCCGCCCGCTAAGGTGTAACTTAAAATACGGCCTAAATTGTAACTCAGTAAATATTTAAGCTGATGGGCCAGCTGGTTACCTATTTTAGGATGAGGGATTTGGGCGGAAAAAGCGCCCACTAAACCGCCACACATACCAAAACAATGTGCAGCTCCCATCAAGCCGACGAGAAAGGCACCGGTGACATTGTACTCAATCACAAAGGCATGCCTTTTTGCTGATTTTTTATCGCTTGCTGCGCTGCGATGTCATCATGTTCTGCTGTTGACTGAATGGCAGGGGTGGGTAGATGGCCTGGTTTGTCAGTATTTTCATCAAACAATATAGAAACACTTTGACGGTCAAGATCGTCAAATTGCTCAGATTTTACTGCCCAAAAAAATACCATTACCGCAATGGCGACGAAGATCATGGCAATGGGGATAAGCACATAAATAATTTCCATAATGACCTCTTACTATCTGGTTAAACGTTTTATTATGATCACACTTTTACCCGTAATAATCTCAGGCTATTACCGACCACAATCAAAGAACTCGCCGACATGCCAATCGCGGCAATATAAGGTGCCACATGACCAGTGACAGCTAAAGGCAAAATAAGGGCGTTGTAACCCAGCGCCCAAGCTAAATTTTGTTTAATAATTTGCGTGGTCAGTTTAGCGACCGCGACAGCTTGAGTGAAACGGGATAGATGATCGCCCAGTAAAATCAAATCGGCACTGTTTTTGGCAATCGCACTGCCACTGCCCATGGCGACCGACAAATCAGCCCCCGCAAGTACAGGCGCATCATTGATGCCATCGCCAAACATCGCCACGCGAGTATGCTGTTGTAATCGAGTCACGAGGGCAAGTTTACCCGCGGGCGTTAATCCGCTGTGCACATCTTCAATTCCCAGCTCTTTGGCCAGTTGATGCACATGTCCCGAGCTATCGCCGCTGGCGATACTAATGCGGCAACCTTGTTGCTTTAATATCTCAATCGTGGCCTTACTGTCTTGACGAATATTGTCTTGGATCTCAAAGCTGGCAAGCACTTCAAGCTGCTCATTAGCTGAGCGTGCTAACCAAATCTTTTGGGTTGGGTCACGAGTATCAATACTCGCGCCGGTAAATACTGCATTGCCAATTAAGTAATCAGTGCCATCAATTCGGCCTCGAACACCAAAGCCGACTTCATGGTGAACTTGTTCTGCGACCAAGGTATTATCGGCAAATAGGGCAAATGCAGCCGCAATCGGATGACGAGAGCCTGTTTCCAGCGCCGCGGCAATAGCTAAGGCCTGCGTCTTTGTTAAATCGGCCATGCACCGCGTTTGCCCAATAGAGAGCGTACCACAGGTGAGGGTGCCAGTTTTATCAAAGACCACATGTTTAATCTGCGGCAGTTTTTCAAAGACACCGGCTTTGCGGGTAATGATCCCAAGACGGGTAAAAATGGCGGTTGCACAGGTGACGGCGGTCGGTGTCGCTAGCGCTAAGGCACAAGGACAAGTGGCGACCAGAACCGATAGCGTTACCCAAAAGGCATCCTCTGGGGAAATCTGTTGCCAAACCAAATAGGTGATCGTCGCGATTGTTAGAATCGTACCCGAGAAATAGCGGGATAATTTATCGGCTAATAGGGCTATCGCAGGTTTTGTATTGGATGCCAGCTCCTGCAGTCGAATAATTTCCGCCACGAGTTGGTCTTGCCCTAACGCGGTAACTTTAACTTTTATCGGTTGATCGACGTTGATAGTGCCAGCGTAGACTTGCTGATCTTGCTGCTTTTCAATGGGCATTTGCTCACCAGTGAGCATAGCTTCATTGATGTTTGTGTGGCCTTCAATCACCACACCATCGGCCGCAACCATTTCCCCTGGTTTCACAAGGATCACATCATTGAGGCGTAACTTTTTGGCCGGAATTTCTTCTTGACCATTTTCGGTGACTAAGTGTGCAGTGAGCGGCACTAGTTTATGTAAATTACTGGAGCTGACCGAGGCCTTTTGTCTTGCCTTTTGCTCGAAGTAACGCCCAAGTAACAAAAAGAAAGTAAACATGGATACGGATTCAAAATACACTTCGCCTGTGCCATGCACTGTGGCAAAACAGCTTGCGGTATAGGCACCACCAATGGCAATCGAAACAGACACATCCATATTGAGTTTGCCGCTGAGCAGGGTACGAATGGCACTAAAATAGAAGGGCTGCGCCGAATAAAGCACCACAGGCGTGGCAAAAATCATGCTGACCCAGCGGAAATAGTCCCGGTACTGCACGTCTAAATCAGTGAAGTAGCCAGTATAAAGGGCGAGGGCGAACATCATGACTTGCATAGTCGCAAAGCCAGCTAAGCCTAAACGCAGTAAAAACTTGCGGCTATTGAGTTTATTGTTGAGCTCTTGTTCGTCAACTTGGTAGGGCGCGGCTTGATAGCCAATACGACTAATTTGTCCGAGAATATCGCTAAGTTTTACCTTGCGTTTATCCCAACTGATCATGGCGCGTTGGGTGGTTGAGTTGACTAGCACTTGGCTCACGCCCGCAAGTTGTTTGACTTTGTGTTCAATTAACCAAGCACAGGCGGCACAGGTGATACCATCGATGGAGAGTGATACTGATTCGACATTGTCCTCAGAATGCACAAAGTCTTGCTGCACTTCGGGCAAGTCATAGGCACTAAATTGCGTTAATGCCTCGGGGACCAGGGCATTCTGTTTACTGCCAGGCTCAGTGCGGAACTTGTAATAACTGAGTAATCCCGCATCGACAATCGCTTGAGAAACCGCCTGGCAGCCAGGGCAACACATCAGTTCATCACGGTCATTAATGCGAGTCACAAACTGCTGGCCCGTTAGAACGGGCTCTTGGCAGTGAAAACAACTTGGATACGTCATAGCGCTACTTATTTAACCACAATCAATTCAGCCAAAGTTGGACGTGATCTTTTAATTCAACGCGTTGGTGAATTCGCCATTTACCGTCGTAACTTTCGAGGCGAACTTCCCAAGGGCCGGTTAGGGTAGTAGGGATGGTAATGCGATACACATTGCTGGCATCGGCCGTCGCAGTGAGTTTCATATCTCTGTCGGCAATGGTTGGATGATAGAACTCAACTTTCAAGGCGGCTTGATATGTAGGTCCCCCTTGCTGCGTCAGTAAAATCTCATTATTGGCTTGATCGAGTGAAAAATTCATGCCTATTTGTTTGGCATACTTCACTTTACTTAAGTCCATATTAATGGCTTTGCCATCTTTGTAGTAATCCTCGGCGACTAAAGAGTCCGAGTTCGTAAGGGCAATTTTTAGCGTGGTAAAACTTGCGACGACGGCACATAAAGGAAGAATAATTAAAAACCAAGGCCAGAACTGCTTATACCAGGCTTGTTGTTCGCTCATGTCAGATACCCATTCAAAAAATTTGCGCCATTTTACCGTTAAAAGCCGGTTTTAGCACTTTAAAAAAAAGGCCTCGAAGTCTTCGAGGCCTTAGTGTTGCTTATACCTAATTACTTGTTTGACAAGCTATAAACATAAGCTGTAATGACGTGAACTTTCTCTTCACCGAGAACGTCTTTCCACGCTGGCATCACACCTGCGCGACCATGTTTAATGGTCTCTTCGATCATGCCACGGCTACCGCCATATAACCAAACATCGTCAGTTAAGTTAGGAGCACCCATAAACTTGTTGCCTTTAGCGTCCATACCATGACACGCAAAACAACCTTTCATGAATGAGCCTTGACCTTGGGCAGCGAGTTTCTCGTCATGCTCACGACCAGACAATTTAACAACGTATTCAGCTAAACCAGCAATTTCGCTGTCATCGATTGGCAAACCACCTTTTGGCGGCATCATGCCATGACGACCACCCATGATAGTGGTTTTAATCGTGGCCAAGTCGCCACCATATAACCAGTCACCATCGGTGAGATTAGGGAAGCCTTTGCTACCACGTGCGTCAGAGCCATGGCACTGTGCGCAGTTTTGTAGGAACAAACGGCCGCCCACTTTCAATGCTTCTTGGTTTTTCACTAATTCTTCTAGTGGTGTTGCCAAGTAAGCCGCGAAGATTGGGCCATATTTTTCATCAGCGTGTTTTACTTCTTGGTCATACTGAACATAACGGCCTTCTTTTGCGGCAAGCTCAATGGCTGCGGCAGAGTCGGCTTTAATACCTTGCTCAGTACCAATGCTTTGGTTAGAACTGGTCCAGCCTAAAAGGCCTTTGTAGTTACCTAAACCAGGAAATAAGGCTAGATAGATCAAGCCAAACACGATAGTGATATAGAACATATAACTCCACCATTTTGGCAGTGGGTTATTGAGTTCTTCAATACCGTCGAAACTGTGACCCATGGATTCGCCTTCTTTTACGTCAGTGGTGTTCTTAGAACACACACGCAGTAATAGAAAACAACCCGCGATCACGACTAACGAGAGTACAGTAATCCAAACACTCCAGAAGCTACTCATCACTTATTCTCTCCTGAGTCCTTCGATACCTTGTTGACTTCCTCATCGGAAAACACAAGGTTAGCTGCTTCATCAAATGATTTTTGACGACGCGAGCTATATGCCCAAGCAAATATACCGACGAAGGTCAGCATCACAATGATGGTTAAAATGCCTTGTAATGTGCCGTAATCCATATATTGCCTCCTTATTTGAGTGCGTGACCCAAAGACTGAAGATATGCAATCAAGGCGTCCATTTCTGTCTTACCTGCAACAGCTTGCTGTGCGCCTGCGATTTCTTCATCGGTATAAAGATCATTACCTTTGTAACCGCCTTTATGCAGGTTACGTAGGATAGTCATCTTGTCACCCGTTAGTTTGCCGTCTAACTTGTTTTCGGCTAACCATGGGAACCCTGGCATATTCGATTGAGGAACTACAGCACGAGGATCGATTAAGTGAACTTCATGCCATTTATCGCTATAACGACCGCCAACACGTGCAAGATCAGGACCCGTACGCTTAGAACCCCATTGGAATGGATGATCCCAAACTGATTCGCCCGCGACAGAGTAGTGACCATAACGTTCAGTTTCTGCACGTAAAGGACGGATCATCTGGCTGTGACAGTTATAACAACCTTCACGAACATAGATGTCACGGCCTTCAATTTGCAGGGCAGTGTATGGCTTTAAACCTTCAACTGGCTCAGTCGTATCTTTTTGAAAAATCAACGGTGTGATTTCAACGAGACTACCGAAACTGATAGCGATAACGGTAAAAATCGCTAACAAACCGATGTTTTTTTCAACTATCTCATGATTAAATTTCATCGAGTTTGCTCCTTTAAGCCGCTGTTGGTTCAGCCAATGCTGGCAATGAATCTTTAGAGGCTTTCACAGTACGGATCACGTTGTATGCCATGATCAGCATACCGGTTAAGAAGAAACAACCGCCAAGGAAACGTACAAAGTAGAAAGGATATGAAGCTTCAAGACTTTCAACAAAACTATAAGTCAAAGTACCGTCAGCATTCACTGCGCGCCACATTAGACCTTGCATTACACCTGAAATCCACATAGATACGATGTAAAGCACAGTACCAATAGTCGCTAACCAGAAATGGACGTTGACTAACTTGATGCTGTACATGCGGCCGTGGCCGAACAATACAGGGATCAAGTGATACAGAGAACCAATAGACACCATTGCAACCCAGCCTAGCGCGCCGGAATGAACGTGACCGATAGTCCAATCTGTGTAATGTGATAATGCGTTAACTGTCTTAATTGCCATCATCGGGCCTTCGAAGGTAGACATACCGTAGAAAGACAGAGAAACGACTAAGAAACGCAATACAGGGTCAGTACGCAGTTTATGCCAAGCACCAGACAAGGTCATGATACCGTTAATCATACCGCCCCAAGAAGGTGCGAATAGGATCAGTGACATCACCATACCTAAAGACTGAGTCCAGTCAGGTAAAGCTGTGTAATGTAAGTGGTGAGGACCAGCCCAAATATACAGTGCGATCAAAGCCCAAAAATGGACGATAGATAGACGGTAAGAGTACACAGGACGACCCGCTTGCTTAGGTACGAAGTAATACATCATCCCCAAGAAGCCTGCGGTTAATAAGAAACCTACCGCATTGTGACCATACCACCACTGCACCATAGCATCGACAGCGCCGCTATACAGAGAGTATGACTTGAACAGACTGACTGGTACTGCCATAGAGTTAACTATGTGTAGTACAGCAACGGTAATAATAAAGGCACCAAAGAACCAGTTCGCCACATAAATATGCGAAGTCGTTCGTTTGATAATAGTACCGAAGAACACAATAGCGTAGGACACCCAAACGATAGTAATTGCGATATCGATAGGCCATTCTAATTCAGCGTATTCTTTACCTTGAGTGAAACCCATTGGTAAAGTGATAGCTGCTGACAGAATGATGGCTTGCCATCCCCAAAACGTAAATGCGGCTAACTTAGGTGCAAATAGTCGGGTTTGACAGGTGCGTTGTACGACATAATAGGATGTTGCAAAAAGGGCTGATGTACCGAACGCGAAGATCACCGCATTGGTGTGTAATGGTCGCAAGCGACTATACGTTAACCAAGGAGTGTCAAAGTTCAGCTGAGGCCAGATTAACTGAGCCGCAATTAATACGCCGACTGACATACCAACAATACCCCACAAAACTGTGGTTAAGGCAAATTGGCGGACAATGGCGTAATTGTAATCAGCGCCTGTTGGCTGGGAATGGTTCATCATAATGCTTCCACTGCTTATTACTTTTACTTTTAGTAAAGACAAGCTTTACCTGTTATAAAATGACATAAAACTCAGCTTCCCTATTAAGGTTGCTGAGCTATGTCAATGCGTTACCCTGCATATTTTTGCTCAAATATGAGGTTTCGCAATGATACTTGAGCAATATCAAAAAAGATACCAAAGAAGGGGTGTGGAAAGTTGATCTAGATCAACCTACGCCATAGAATGTTAACATATTGCGTCATAAGGTTAATCTTTGTGCTAAATCGTCCTAATCTCTATTTATTCATCGCGTTAATTCTCATCAATCTCACAGCTTGTACTGAAGATGCTAAGCAAGTCACACATAAAAGCAGCTCTGATCCTTCACTCTGTCAATTTTCGACAGGGGATTGTGTTAAACAAGTGGACGATATCAAACTTGCTATTAGCCTATCGCCAGCGAATGCCCCGAGCGAAAAGCCATTAACATTAAGGCTGTTAGCTTCAACGCCTATCAAAAATGTGCAAATTCGTTTAGAAGGAAGAGATATGTTTATGGGGGTTATTCCTGTAAATGTGAAGCAAACCGATGAAATGACCTATATTGGTCAGATGGTATATGGCTCCTGCAGCAGTGGTTATATGGTTTGGCGCGGTTTTGTAAGTTTTGAAGCAAATGGCGAAACCAAAGCGACAGTGTTTGATTTTCTTGCGGATAACAATGGTTAAGACTGGCTAGATATTTATTCGAATCGTCCTCAGCGTATTATTAGAGAGTGTTAACTCGGGTGATTAAGGATTAACTATCTTTCCAACTGTCTTTTACTTTGACAAAAATATCCACATTATCGATAAAAAGCTGCAATAAGTGTGGGTCAAAGTGTTTTGCGGCGCCTTTACGCATTTCAGCTAACACCTCTTCTAAAGGCCAAGCCGTTTTATAGCAGCGGGCATGAGAAAGTGCATCAAATACATCTGCAATGGCAACAATGCGCGCGAAAATGTGAATTTCGTCTTGTTTTAAATTGGCTGGATAGCCAGAACCATCATATTTTTCATGGTGTTGTAGTGCAATAATTGATGCCGCCTTTAATATGGGTCGCTCAGAATTTGCCAAAATCTGATGGCCAATCGTAGGATGCTGACGCATGACTTTCCATTCTTCATCATCTAACTTGCCAGGTTTGAGCAGAACCGCATCGGGGATCGCTATCTTACCTATGTCATGCATAGGTGAAGCACGGCGAAGTAAATCAGCTTCGTATTCAGGTAAACCAGCGAGTAAGGCGAGTTGGGAGCAATATTCTGCCATACGTTTCACATGGTTCGCGGCTTCTTTTGAGCGGCTTTCAACCACATCCCCTAAACGTAGAATGAGTTCAGATTGGGTATCTTCGACTTCTTGATTGAGCAGTAAATTTTCAAATGCAACGCCGACGTTGATAGCAAAAATATCAATAAGTTTCTTGTCAAGATCATCAATTTTATCAATACCATCCATATACAGTAGATTGATTAACCCGCTTTTTGTGGGGAAGTAACCGATAAAGCAATTGTCTTCATACAGGCAGCGTTTTTGCGTGATCGCACTGCGCAGTAAGCGGTCGATATGCTCTGGTAATTGAGTAATATGGGATTTATTTGAGAATTGGCCTGTGCCTGCGAGGATTTCTATGTTCACAGGATCCAGATGACCGCTTATGGCATCGATGGCATTACACGTTAGCAATAAGGTTTCAGAATCCAGATTGAGTAGGGTGGCGACTTGAGTTAGCAGGCCATCAGCAAATTTATGCAGGGTGCGCAGCTCAAATAATCCAGATGTAGCTTCTAGCACCCTTTCTAGCCCTTTACGGTGATTTATTTGGGTGCGCCTTGCTTGTTCAATTTCCATAATATCGCGGTAAGAACGTAGGGCAGAATAGACGCTGGTCATCAGTTTACGGGAATCGAGTTCAGCTTTGGCTTTGTAATCATTAATATCATAATTAACGATAACGTCTTCTTCAGGTGCTTGACCTGGCTGGCCTGTACGCAGGATTAGTCGAGTGGTTTTATTTTGCAGCTCTTCGCGGATCCATTTTACTAATTCTAAGCCCGCATGATCACTCTCCATCACAACATCAATAAAGGCGATGGCGATATCATGTTCCTGATTCATCAACTCTTTTGCTTGTTCGGCACTGTAGGCATTGATAAAAGTAAGCGGGCGGCCATCGAGTTTAAAGCGGGAGAGGGCAAGCTTAGTGACGGTATGAACATCAGGTTCATCATCGACCACTAATACCTTCCAAGGAATACCTGATGCAGTTGTCTCGGTAAGCTTTTTACCGGAAAACAGCGGATTTTTCTTTGCAAGATCAATCAGCATTCGATACCTCATTCAAATAAAAATAATGATCACATAATCAGTGTAGTAGACACATTTCAATGCAGTGCAAATTCTTACATTAAATAGCGAGGTGAGTGGCAACCCTTAAATTGAGTTATTGATAACAGTTATCATTTGTGTATTCTATTCATATCACACACTGATTAGCGGGTAAGGGCATGAGCCACCAAATTAATTTGTCGATTTCAACGCATAAACTGGCACAGCTTATACATGATGGGCACCTCTGTGCGGCAGATTTTAGGTGCTTGGATAGTCAGTCTAAACAGCAAGTGTGGCAGTTATGCTTAATTTGTTGTCAAAAGCGTATTACATGCCAGAAATGTACATTGTCCAGTTGTACTCAAAATCTGACCCTAGTTGATGCCGATAAATAACGTTATCGGCATTTGCGTTTAAGTATTATCATATCAGAAACCCTTATAATTCAGATGCAATATGCAACTTCCTCCCGTAATCCCATTATTTGACTCATTTGAATTCATACAAGTTGGCAATAGTGTCGTTAACCAATATATCACCCAAATTAGCATGAAAAAGGTGGCCGATGCGGGTTTAGTGATTGAGCACGCCAGTGATTGGCTGTTTGAGCAAAAGCATAACGAAAACAACTATAAAGCCTATCGCAGCGAGCTCACGACATTTCTTCATTGGTGTTTTGATGTGGTTTCAATGTCGCCCATAGAAGTCACACGCAAAGATATGAACCATTACGTGGATTACTGCCAAGCGCCGCCCATAGCACTAATTGGCTATTTTAATGTGCCACAATTCAAGCTCGATAAAATGCGTGATGAACGGGTTCCAAACCCACAGTGGCGGCCATTTGTCGGTAAAAAGCGACTCGGGCAAATCCAGCCTTATGCGTTAAGTGACAATGCGTTAAAAACGAAAATGGCCATTTTGTCTTCGTTTTACTCGTACCTGACAAGTGAAGAATATTGTGAGCGTAATCCTGCACAAATTTGGCTGAATCACAGTCGATTCGCGGCCAATCGGCAATATCAGCGTCAACATCATGAAGATGATAACAGTCTCGCATTCACTGAATTACAGTGGTCATACATTATGGCGACCGTAACAGCGTTGGCAGAAACATCGCCCGAATTACATCAAAGAAGCTTATTTCTGATTTCATTGATCTATTGTTGCTATTTACGTATCTCAGATGTGTCTGCACGCGCAGGTTATTCACCGGTGATGGATCAGTTTAAGCGTAATCAACAAACGGGTATTTGGAGTTTTCATATTCCATTGAGCAAAGGCGGTAAAAGGCGCAGCGTGGCAATCTCAAAAGCTTTACTCGACGCCTTAGTCAAATACCGCCAGTTTTTAGGCTTAACGGATTATCCAAGGCCAAACGAGAACCATCCACTGTTTGTGCGGCACAAAGCTGCTGGTCGTGGTCGAGATGTCGGCATCCTCAATGCCAATCTCGGTATTCGCCAAGTCCGCGATGAAATTCAAAGTATTATCAATCTGGCTGCAGAAAGTATTGAGGCCGATGGTTTTGCACAAGACGCCGCGCAGATGCGCAAACTTACAGCCCATAATATTCGTCACACAGGCATCACACACGATATCAATATTAACCGCAGACCGTTATCCCATGTACAAGCCGACGCTGGCCATGAGAGCATTGACACCACATCACAGTATTTGCACACAAGCCAAATCGAACGCCATGAAAGTGCATTCAATAAACCAATCGACCATTTAAAAGGCATCGGTGATTAAGCTTGTTGAAAAACGGCACTTTTACCTACTTAGCCACCTACACAAAGTTGCGCACAATGTATATTATGTTAAATTATGGATTTATACCATTCACTACATCGATAAATGTTGTTCGCGGCCACTCAGAATGAGATTTCGCGGCAGACTGAGATTTGCTTTTTTTCCGCCGAAATTTTCTGGGCCATCTTACCTGCTCTTATTTGTGTATTGGTACGATTAACTAAGTTTGTTGCTTGGGGACTAGATGATGGTTTGTTGCTATTTGCTGGTAAATGGAAAATGCAGTTTTTGTGACGCGTCGCTACGTGAATTCTTTAGAGTGTTGGCTGGCATAGCCCTCAATTATTCACATAGCAACGCGTTCTTTTTGACTGGTATCAATACTGCCAATCTTCATAGGCCAATGGCAGACTGTTGAGTAAATTACGATGCTCTCGCCAATTTGGCATTTGCTTGTCCATGATGGCGCGAAATCTTTCGTTATGATGACGTTCAAGTAAATGAGTCAGTTCATGAACCAAAATGTATTCAAGGCATTCTGGCGGTTTTTTGGCTAACTCTAGGTTTAACCAAATGCGTTTTGCCTGAATATTACAGCTGCCCCATTTGGTTTTCATTTTCTTAATGCCGATGTAGTTTGCTTCTACACCTAAACGCTCTTGCCATATCTCGAGTAGATGCAAAATCCTTTGTTGCATTTCCAATCGATAAAATCCATTAAGGAGTTTCAAGCGATTTTCTGTTGAAGTATCCGTTGATACCGCAATGACTAACTTCGACACGCCTTTAAGACTCACAAGATGTCTGCCAGTCGTCTCCACCATACTTAAGCGGTATCTTTGTCCCCATAAGTAATGGCTCTCACCGTTAACCATTTCGCGACTTGATTGCCTTGGTTGGGTAACAAAATCCCTTTGTTGCTTTTTAATCCAGGCTAACTTGCCTATAACAGCTAAGCGTATCGCTTGCTCTGACGTATGGGTAGGAGCTGACACTCTTACTCGTCCATCCGGTGGTAATACGCTTAAATGTAAGTTTTTAATATTCTTGCGATTAACCACTATTTCTATGCCGCGCACTTCGATTGAAAAAGTCTCATCTAAAGGATGTGTTGACGGCATTAATGGTATTCCTTTTGTGCTTTAATAAGCTCCATTATTGCAGCCACATCAATGCCATAACTGGCAGTTTCTTCACGGATTGCATTAGCAATTTCACGTTCCTTAAATCGGTCACCTAGCCAATCCGCTCTTTTAGTGAAGCGAACCGCTGTATCTATTTTGGTTGTTAATACTTCATCATTTCCAAAGTTATCGAAAATGGCTTGTTTAGCTGCGGTATCAATAGAATCCGGATAGCTAGATTGACTCGCGCCAACAGGATTAACCACTTTTTTGGCCAGTTCACGAATTTTTTCTAAATACTCTTGATAATTCAGTGCTTTTTCTCGGCGCTGTTTTATTAGCTCTTCGAGCAATGTCGACATCTGGTCAAAATATTTAGGGTTAACTGGATTTTCATCCACTATGGTTTTACGGACGTTATTCTCAATGGCTTCCGCCATAGCATCTTCATTATCGCGCAATCCTTTTGGGAGTTTATCCATGCCCTCCCCGTTGTTATTGATCACTAAATCGATTAGCCCGAAGTCTTCAAAATCCATTAACACTTCGCTGTCATCAGCTCGAATATACATATCGAGCAAGTGACGCATTGCCGGTTCAAAGCGCTTCATTTCGAGTAAATCACCGCTGGCAAGCTTCACTTCATCGCGCACTTTCTCATAGAACACGACTTCAGCTTTGATCTGGATTGATTCTTCTGTAGTGTAACCTGCTTGCTCCATTTCATTGGCTAAATTGGCGTAAGCGCGGAGCAGCTTAGCGACCGCAGTATAGAGTGTCAGGCGCAGTGTCTCTTGTTCACTTCTAGTGTCCGCATCATAGCTAACACCAGATTTGCCACAAAAATAATGAATAAAATCTTGAGTATGGCGAGGCGTTTCAACGGGTTCGCAAATCGCCCGTACAGTCTCCAGTGCATTATCGAGATCTTCCCTCGCCTGCACTAATCTGTCCTTCAATAAACCAGCAACATCTTCAGTATCATAAGCGTCAAACGCTTCGGCGGTGTAGTCTTTTAATGCTTTGTCTAATGATCTAAATAAATCTTTATAGTCAATGATATAACCATATTCTTTATCCTCACCATCGAGTCGATTCACCCGACAAATTGCTTGGAATAAGTTATGGTCGGCCATCGACTTATCAATGTATAAATATGTCGCAGAAGGCGCATCAAACCCCGTCAGTAGCTTATCAACCACAATCAATAAACGCATTTGACCAGGTTCGTCGATAAAACGCTTTTTAACCTCTTTTTCAAACTCTTCGACTCTTTTAGCCGCTTCATCTTCAGATTGTTCGAAGTAATTCGCTAGCATTTTTCGGTATACATCGTACTTAAACAGTTTTTCTGTTAACCCTTCTCCCGACTCCTCACCCTTAATTGAACCGGCAACAGGTTGATAACTGGTGACAATCGCGCACTTGTCATGTAAATCAGTTTTACTAAACAGATCATAGACAACACAGGCTTGATGCACGCTAGCGCACACCAACATGGCATTGCCTCGGCCGTCCATCAATCGTGGTTTAAGTTCCATATCTATTAAGATATCGCTAACGATTTTTTCGAGCCGCGATTTACTGGAGAGCACTTTTTGCATCGTGCCCCATTTTTGTTTTAGCTGCATTTTCGCTAGGTGAGACAATCCCTTGGTTTTAGCCTCAAACCACTGATCAATTTTTTTCTCTGAGGTTAAATGCTGATCGATATCTCTGGCTTCGTAGCGCAAATCCAGCACAACGCCATCAAGCACTGCTTCATTAAACTTGTAGGTATGAATGTAAGGGCCGAAGATTTCTAAGGATTTTTTCTTATCCTTTTTCATTAATGGCGTGCCCGTAAAACCGATAAACATGGCTTCAGGCCCCTCTTTACCGCTAAGCAGAGATTTCATTGCCGTATGCAACTTGCCAGACTGAGTACGATGACACTCGTCAACAAAAACAAACAAGTTGCCTTTAACGCTAAAGTCTTTTGGCAAGTTACGGGTCATTGCTGCAATAAAATCGTCAGTTGCTTCGTCATCGCCTCCCACTCCAGAATTGTCATCTAGCGCTTCGCCATTGCGGCCAAATTTATGTACCAATGAGCATAATAACCAAGGATTGGGCTTATTTAGGCTGGCGACTAAATCACTGCCACTTGAAGTGCGATAAATAAATTCATCGACACCGATAAAGACTTTTTCAATCTGCTCGTCGAGTTCGGTTCTGTCAGTAATGATCAACACCCGAGAATCGGCGACATTTTCACGGATCCACTTAGCCAACCACACCATGGTCAAGCTCTTGCCTGAACCTTGGGTGTGCCAAATGATTCCACCATGGCGTGACGTAATGTGTTTTCTGGCGGCTTGAATACCAAAGTATTGATTATGACGGCAGGTCTTTTTTACCCCAGAATCAAATACAATAAAGTCGTGGATCAGTTGTAAAAACCGCGATTTATTACAAAGCTGGCCTAAGTGCGAATCCAGTAAAGTGCTCGCATTTTCTGTTTTATCCACACTTGTGATAATGGCAGGATCTTTCCATTCCAGATTTTCTTTCCACTCAAGATAGTATTTCTCGCTGGTTTCAATCGTGCCGTAGCGAACACCTTGGGTATCATTGCCAGCCATGACAAGCTGCATGGTCGTAAAAAAATTGCGGATAAAGTCTTTCTTTTGATTATCGAGATTCTGGCGTATCCCTTCACTCACAGAAACAGACGAGCGCTTTAGCTCAATCACCCCAAGGGCAATACCATTGACATACAGTACCAGATCGGGACGTTTGGTTTTTGGCGATAGCTGATCCCCCTTCACTGTCACTTCTTCAGCAATAGCAAAATCATTCGCTTCAGGGTGTAGCCAATCAATCAGCCAAACTGTTTGATTTTGCTCACCCGCGCCCTCTTTCTCTTTCACGCCATAACGTAATAAGCGATACACTTCTTTATTGGCATCATAGAGTTTTTTACCTTCACCCAGCGCAGTTGCAATATCAAGTTTACGTAATGCACGATTGATCAGTAGCTCTGACACGCCGCGATTGGCCAACCAATTAGCTAATATATGGCTTTCAACATTGCGGTTATCTTGTCTATCCTTCCAATCACCTAAATAGCGATAACCCAATTCATTTTGAAAGAATTTGACCACACGGTTTTGGGTAGCACGTTCCTTTTGGCCGACATTACTCATTCAACAACTCCGTTGTTTTGTCATTCACCTTTTTAATATAAAGATTAAAGTCGCTAATCATTTTTTGATGATGGTGCCTGATTTCATCTTTTTTCCACTGTTTATTTGAATATATATCTTCAAGCTTAAGCGACACACCTTTACCTTTATGTCTTTCTTCGAATTTAGCTTTTTTGATAGTAAAACCATCATCGGTCATTTCAGAGTTAATACTTCCAGTGACTAAGGCTAAGTTCCCAAAAGTGTGAAGTAAATCAGCAGGTATTGCATCTTGCGGAATTCTAGGATTTTGCGGCGTGACATGCTCAACCGAGTTTTTAGCTGTCATTCTAAAATTATCGACAAGATTACTTTTTTTAGCTTTGAGTTTGAGATACTGGACGTATTCAAGTTTGTAAAACCAATAATGCGGATATTGAGTCCCATTATTGTAGGGTTGGTTAAGGCTTTTAGCCGCGTTTAACACTTTCTCTTTATGCCAGCAATTCACTAAATAACGATGAGTACGTTCAATCAAAGGGGCGTCAGCCACACTACAAAGCAAATGATTATCAAGATGCTGCAAATAGTAAAGTGCATTTTTCTCATTGTTTTTTAACAAAAAATTAAGTAATGGTGTTAACCAATATTGAGTTGTCATTTGCTGTGAGTGATACAGCATACTCTGTAAAAGTGCAAAATCTGGGTCTGCATCGATGGAATAACGTTGTAAATATTCGGTTTTTTTCTTTGTATTCCGATTGACGTATATTCTACGAATAGCATGTTGTTTGTCTTCTTCAACTAGCACCCATTTTATGATGTGCTTATCAAATTGATAGCGTACTTCCCAAAGCAGTTCGAAAAATTGCTTCACTTGCTCACTGTTAGGTTGAAATTTAAGCCAGTGTAATTTGAATATTTGCAATAGATCTTTATCAGAAACTTTGTTGATGTCTTTATGTTCGAACTTGCCACTTTGCTGTAAATATATCCGCAATGTATGTTGTAAAAGCATTGAAAAAGTAATGATGCTTGATACCCTGTCGGGTAAACCATCATCAACTTCGTCTTCAGGTTCAGAATCATTCGAGGTGAAACTATTTTTGTTCTTTAAAATGGCTTCCAAACTCATAGGCTTGGTTTCAATATGCTGCTTTTTTTGCTTTAAGCTCTCAATGACATATTTGGCTTTACTGAGTTGCTCACGTTGATAAACATCGGACTCTATTTTACTTTCGTATAAAGCAAGGGTATTAACTTGGGTGGCTGCGCGTAAATGGCGCTCAATGTAACCGTTCATGTCTGAGCATGCATCCCACAACTGTGCATAAGCTTCACGTTCTTTTGAGTCTATGCTTTCCAACAACTTGGCTTTTAGAATTTCATGATGCTGTAACTGCACACCTCGGTTATTAATCACTTCAAATAATTTATTTAAATCCGTCTCTTTAGGTACTGTTGTTAAGATCAACTGAACTTTCGTGAGAATAAAATCAGTTAAAGTAACTTTATCTACCTTGACTTCAGCATTGTCAAAATAAGACTTGATATATTGAAGCGCATCTTCTAACTGTTTAGCTTGCGGTAAGGATACTTTACACAACTTTTCAAAAAATTCAGTGACTTGAGGGCGAATGGCAAAGTTTATCCGCAGACGAACACCTTGCTCAGTTTGCACTTGTCGATACTCAGTAAGATGCTCACCCAGTACCACGCTTATCAGCCATAAGGTGGTAAAACGTTGCTGTCCGTCAATGAGGTCATAGAGTTTACTTGTGTCTGCCGTATCATGTAATGTCCTCTCAATGACTAAGGTGCCGCCCAGATAAAACTCATTTTTATCTTCTTGCCAGGCAGTAACGATATCATCCAACAAGCTATGTATTTGCTCTTTTCCCCATACGTACAGTCGCTGATAAATGGGAATATTAAAAAAATACTGCTTTTTAATCACGTCTTCCAAAGTAATTAAATCTGACTCAAATTTAGACATGACGAGCTCCCTGCTGGACACCGAGTTTTTCAGCACTCACCTGATTTAGTTTATTTGTAATCGTGCTTTCCACATGTTTGTTAGTCTTATCTCGTAAATCACCGACATTAAAATAACCAGAAACAGCACGAGCATAACGAGATTGAACGTGACTTTTACTTTCTGTTTGCCAACCATCATTAGTAGCATACGCTTTGCTTACATCTTCTTGCTGTAAAAAGCGGATCACATCATCGATATCGTAGGCATGTGCAAGCACATCGAGTAAATTCTGTTTTGCATCCCGTAAAAACTTAAGTGGCGTTTCACGGCGGATGTCGGCCTGTGTTAATCGAATTGCGCCCAAACGATGATCTAACCAAATAGCAAATCGTAACAATCCCTCGCTGCCTAACCTGTCGAAATATGTCAAAACCGCTAAGCGGAATAGACTCTGTAAATAAGCAGATAAGGTTGAAACAACGTCATTATAAAAACCTTGTAGTGCTAACAATTCAGGGCTATCAGATGGCTGATGAAATAACACATTGAGCATTGATGCATATTTCTCAGCATAGAGAAAAAAACCTACACCTTGGCTAATGGGCTGGCGCAAAGCAAAAGGTAAATAAGCCGCTTGTTGGCCAATATGTTGTTTTGCTGGCGTTAACGAATAATCATTGGTGGTAGTTAATGTAAGGCTTTTCCCCCATTGGTTTGTTCCTGCACAGTACAGCGCCACTTCACCAATCATGGCTTTTTTACTGTGGTCACCAAAATGCTTAAGCATTTCATCTTTACTTTCTAGCTCTTCTACTTGATTGCCAGTCCAATTACGGCCACGCCACAAATAATAATGAAATAATTCAGGAGCAAAATCATTAAGCTGGCTAGTTTTGCCTAACTCGCTTTGGAGTTGAACTTGCTCCCAACGCTTAGCACAATGACTTTGCAGTTGCTCGACCAATTGAAGATTACCGTCTTGAATGGCACGTAAATGGAAGGCTTTGAGTAAATCTGTGCTGCCAAGCGGCACACCACGATTATTCTGAGTATCAAAAAAGGTAAAGGCTAAGTCTTCTCGCTGCACAGCAATGACAGTGAAGCGTAATTGCTTAAACACCTTGGTAAATTCTTCCTTATCAATTTTCTGATCTTTGAACCATGCTTGCATAGTGCATTTTGCTTGCTGGATATTGACCAAAGATCGAGACGAGCGAAATTCAAACTGTATATGCGCTGGTAACTTACCGTATAACAACCAATACAAAACCGACAAGCTAGTTAAGCGCTGTTGGCCATCAATAACGAAATGCTTGTTTTGCTTAACACCAACTTTCTGGTGCAGCAGCAAAGTGCCCATGTAATATTGTTTAGCGCCATTATTTGTGTGGATGAATTCCGCAAAATCATTCAACAACTGAATGATCTTATCTTCGCCCCACACATAAGCACGTTGGTAGCTATCTAACGCTAATGGACTTTTTACGTTTGCTAATTGGCTAAAACTCACCAATTTTACCGTCACATCCTGTGGTACTAATTCCTTTTTACTCATTACACACTGACCTCAGATATTGTGTCTTTGTCAAATGGCAAGCGGGTTTTACCCGTGAGTAGTTCTTGCATCATGCCTTGTTTGATTTGGCGGGTTTTGCTGAGACGCTGTTCGAGGGTTTGGATTTCGTTATCCATGTCAGAGAGAATGGTTGCTATAGCGGTTTGTTCTTCTTTAGTTGGTGGTACTTTAATTTTAAAATCATGAGCATCATTTCGGTTCAACGTTGGGACACCTGAACCGCTAGCAAAACGCTCAAAACCGACATGTTTATATAGGTAATAAACATATTTAGGATTAGATATTTCAAACTTTGTTACCCATAGTGAAGTATTGTGAGGCCAATAATCTGTATCTATATAATGAACTTTTCCTAATGTTCCGGAACGGCCAGTTACTACCCCAGGCCCTTTTATTTGAAAATGAGCATGATGATTTACAATTCCATTGGAATAAACAACTGGATAAATACCTTCTCGCCTATTTGTGTTTGTTAAGTCAAATCCCCTTTGCAATGGGGCAAAATCCCCAATAGTAACAACATCCCAATCCTCTGGGATTTCACCTAGCTCGCTGGGTTTAGTGCCTTTACGCTTACCTTCGACAGCGCCTTCTGTACTGTTAATATCAGAATAATAGGCAAACTGCGGTAAACGGGTTTTGCCGGTGAGCAGTTGCTGCATGGTAGCGGTTTTAATCGCTTGCTTCTTGGCGATAAGTTTTTCTAATTCAATCAGTAAAGCATCCATATCTGACAAAGCATTCGCAATGGCGGTTTGCTCTTTCTTCGGTGGAATAGAAAGTTTATAAGGGTTTAATTTTTCAAGATTAATATTTAACTGTGCATTTGAGGTCGCTATAACTTCAAATTCAGCTTTTTTATCAGATAATGAGTGATACAACCATACTTTATCTATGTTTTGCTTTTGTTTAATAACAACGAGGCTGTCAGGACATGCCGATTGGTAATTAACAATTGCTACATCACCAATATTTGCAGCAATAGTAAAATAGAGAGAATTAGCTGGAAAAAGTCTACTAACAGCTAGACCTTTATCGTTGAGAGTTTGTGAGTAAGTAACATTTCGACCATTAGATCTAGTTATGTCACCCGTTTGGATAAACGGTATTGAACCACCAAAGAATTTAGGATCATTTCGCGGTCTCGCGCTAAATTTTCCTCGTTCAATACTTGTAATGTCGCCAAGAGTTTTAACTTCCCACTCAACAGGAATCACCCCTATATCAGTCTGTTTATACCCTTCTGGTATCACTTGGTTTATTGCTTGACTCATAGTGTCCACTCCAAACCCATGGCTTTGAGGTGGCCCGCGACTTTATCGCTTAAAGCTTCAACCGATTTTGTTAAGGTGGGCAGCGGCGTGCTGTAACGCTCCTCCAGCTCTTTGACGCGGTTGGCCATTTGCTGAGTGACACGCTCAATCTCTGCAATGATGTTGGCTTGCAATGTGGCGAGCCATTTGTCGTTGACGATCAGGGTTTTAATTTCGTCAATGCTCAAATGTGGGTACTGCTTAAATACCGCTAAATCCAATATTTCTTGGGCTTCTTTTACGGCTTTTTTGGCGTTGGCATCGGAGGTAAACAGCTTGGTCGCTTGCTTAAGGGCGGCAATTTCCGCTTTATCTGTGGCGAGTTTAAGGCGCGCCGCAACGCTGACTTTGGTTATTTTGTCTTTGTCGTTTAACGCATCGGCGAGTAAGCCGTCTTCGCTCCCTGTTCCAGAAGGGGCATTTTCCTCTAGATAAGTTTCGAGGGCTTGAGTGGCTTCATCTTGTTTGATTTGAAGGGCATCAAGCTTGGTTTGCTCGGCGGCAAAGTAACGCGCCACGATTAAGCTTGGTGGGATCAGCTCGGCTTTGTATTTTTTCTTGTTAATGATTAAATCGGGTGTTTCTTTAAGCTTTTCACCTTTGGCTGCGACTAACTCACGCAGGGTTTTACCCGCTTGCCAGTCATCTTGCACTAATACGTAGACGTCATCTTGCAGTGTGTCGCTCCAGTAATCCATGAGGATCTGGTAGATGTCGTATTTGCTCAGCAGTTCACTGTTGGCGTAGGCGGCTAATAGGCTTTCTGATATGTCGTGGATTAACTCTTTAGGGCTGTCGCCTAGGCTGATTTCGGTTAACGCAGCTTGTTTTATCCAGGCTTTAAAGGGTAATAAGCTGCGGCTGGCAAAGTCTTTAAACTCGCTATGGGCCAAAATACTGGCTTTCACTTTGCTGGCGTCTATCATGCAGTGGCTGTAGCCATCACGCGCTGGCAGCTCTGGGTTACGACCAAATAAGGTCGCTCGAATACTGGGGAATACCTGCCAGTAATGCGCCAGAGCATCGATATCGCGATTAGGAATACCGCCTTGCAAGTGGGCGCTTAAATCGTGCAAATCTTCTGGCTCTGATGAGTCGATATAACGCGGTATGTTGAGGTTGTAATCGTTTTTGGCAATTTCATCAATCGTGACTAAACGGCTAAAACGCTCTAGCTCAAGCCCTTTATTAAACACATCGACAATTTTATGAATGTCTTGGCTGCGCAGGCGGTTTTTATTGCCGTCTTTAATGAAGCCTTTGCTGGCGTCAATCATAAAGATGGAACGGCCGGTGATGTGAGTTTGATTGTTTTTCACGTCATTGCCGTGCCCTTCAATCAGCGGCCTTTCACCCTGCAGGGCTTCACCAAAGTGAACTGCAGCTTTTTGGGCGTGCTCTTTGTCAATCACGATAATACAGGCGGGGATCCCCGTGCCGTAGAACAGGTTGGCAGGTAAACCAATAATGCCTTTGATGTAACCTTGCTTAATAAGATTTTGACGAATATTGGCTTCGGCGTTGCCTCTAAACAGTACGCCGTGGGGCAGAATGACTGCGCCCTTACCTGTGCTTTTTAAACTGGTAATGATGTGCAGTAAGAAAGTGTAATCACCGTTCTTTTCGGGCGGAGTTCCCCAAGTAAATCGATCATAGGGATCGTTTAGTGGGTTTAAGCCACTCGTCCAGTTTTTGTTAGAAAATGGCGGGTTAGCCACGGCAAAGTCAAAGGTTTTTAGTTTATTGGCGCCGTCTTTCCACTGCGGATCGGCAAGGGTGTTGCCTTTCCAGATTTTAGCTGTGGCATTGTTGTGCAAAATCATGTTCATGCGAGCAAGTGCACTGGTGGCGTTGTCCATCTCTTGGCCGAAAATAGACAAGCCGCGTGGTGCTTCGTTACTGGCTTTTAACAGCAAAGAACCCGAACCACAGGTGGGGTCGTAAACAGTGGCATCTTGTGGGGTATTGTTTTGAATACCAACCACTTTAGCCAGAATTTGCGAGACTTCTGACGGGGTATAGAATTGGCCTTTGGATTTGCCCGATTCGGTGGCGAAGTGGCGCATTAAATACTCATAGGCATCCCCTAATAAGTCGTCACCATCGGCACGGTTACCGGTTAAATCTAATCCTTGGAAAATCCCGACTAACTTAGTCAGGCGATCAACCATTTCCTTGCCTTTGCCGAGCTTGTCTTCATCGTTAAAATCGGCAACATCGATAACGCCTTTGAGATCGTTTTCTTCCGCTAAGCTACCAATGATTTTATTGAGTTTATCGCCGATTTCTTTATCGTTTTTGGCGGCAATCATATCGTCAAAGCTGGCACCTTTGGGCACGACTATCATGCCGTACGGGTCGCCTTTATATTTGTCGGAAACGTATTTCATAAACAAGAGTGTGAGAACGTAATCCTTGTATTGGCTGGCGTCCATACCACCACGCAGTTCGTCACAGCTGGCCCAAAGGGAGGAATAGAGTTCGTTCTTTTTAATGGCCATGTGGCATCCTATCTTGCAAGTTATTTTGACGATGAAGTTGCAGCGAGTAATAGCGTTATACCTTGAGCCGCTTTGTGTAGCACCTCGCTTGAAAACGCTGAGGAAAGCCATTCGTTGAAAATGAGTTTTGTGAAAAACGTCGAATGGTTTGCTGAGTAAATAATGCCCACAGCGGTAACAGTGTTGATGCCTTTTTCAGCGTTTTTCGCTAAATGTTAAGCTTCATACAAACATCAACCTTTTCAAATACAAAAGTACAAAAATGTCGGCTTGTAAGATACCAGCCAAGCTGCTTTAAAACCAGAAAAATGGCCGTGTTTGGGGTGAAAATGTGATGAGGAGGATATGAAACTAATCCTTACTTAAAGCGGCTAATGACATTTAGCCGCTTAATACATAGAAGTGTGGCTAATCTAAATATTAAAGAGTTCTGAGCTATGATCCTTAGCTTGTTTCCCCTGTCCTTTTGACTGTACAACTAATGTAAGCGAGTCTTTTAAGGGCATGCGAAGATCATTTCTATCATAACCAATAGAAGCCTCGGGTTTGAAATCTTCTAGCACTTTCGCAAAGGCTTGGACAATATTTTCAGATTCATTGAATGCTTTAGGCTTTAGCCTGAGCAATTCATCAAAAATTTTCACATCTAATAATGTACCATCTAGCCAATTAACAGAACATTTGTAGCCAAACTGCCAAACTATTGATGAACCTTCAGAATACGCTTGTAAGTGAGAAACATTTTTACCAATTTCACAGGCTCCAATCACTACGCCGACAATATTACTTGTTTGTGCTTTTTCATGGATAGCGAACATAGCCGTTGATAAATTCAATCCTTCAAGGCGCTTACCACTGCCATGGCATGCGATATAAATATAGAATTGGCTATATTCGAGTTCCATCATGTCATTAAGAGCCATCTCAAAGCTTTTTCTTTCATAGAACTGAGCATGAAATACATCAAAATTACCATTCAACTGCTGCAGTCCATGAAAAAATGGCAGTACACTTGCCCTATTGTTATCGCTAGTATTCGTGCCCCAAGGGCGCTCTAAAATAATCAAAGCTGTTTTGTTTTTCATCTCTACTCCATTACTAGATAAATGCTTTAAATTTTGGTTTTGCACTGTTAAACGATAAGTGTTGCAACATTCAACGGGTAAGAAGCTACCCTAACATATTGAATTAAATTAAGTTTAACTCTTTTAATGTTTATAATGTACACATATTTTACTGTAATTCATAAGCTTCAAGCGCCTTACGCAAGTTGTCACTAAGTTGAGTTCGAAGTGATTGCGGTTCGAGTACCACTATATTTGCGCCCTGTCCTTTTAACCACCAGTTCAATTGCCAACTATTGTGCACTGTTGCTGTCAGTTCATAAAAGTGTTCGTCTAAAGGCATTAATACCATATCGTCAGACATAGGGCTTTCGGTTAGATAAAATGCTAACTCTGCGGTGACTTTAGCTTTAAGCTTTAGGGTTTCGCCGTTAGAGAAGTGCATTGCACCGTCTTGTATGTATTGCTGTAAATTGAAGTCCGCTGGACGAATACCTTGCTCGTAGGTACGTTTTACCGTTTGAAAACGGTGCATTGCGAAGCGCTTTACGGCGGCATTCTCATACCCTTTTGTTATATCTTGAGCAATCAGGTAAAGCACGTCCCCACGTTGCACTAAGGCAAGCGGCATAAGGTGGTATTCAATCGCCGCGACCTTTTGCTTTGCCTGATAGTGAGTTCGAATAGTTTGATCCCTCAATAAAGCTTCTTGTATTTCTTTTAACAGTGTTTCGTTAATTACTGGGGGTTTAAATCCCATATCAGGCATTACACTCGCGACTTTATCTAACCACTGGGCGTTATAGTCATCTTTTAAGGTATTTAATAGCTGGCGAGAATGATCAAAATTGTTTTGTAAATGTCGTTGCATCGCCGGTGGCAACAGTTGCTTTAGCGATTTTTCAACCAACATCAGCGACAAAGCATCCGTCAAACTTATAGTATCGATATGAGTCCGTAAGCCGCCCAATTCTGTGCTGCGCCACAGATAGGGTTTCTCCTCGGTTTCTGAATAAATGGGAAAATACTGTGATAGTACATCTAAGTCTCTTTGCAAGGTTCGGTGGCTAACGTTAAAACCTTCATTAGCAATCAACTCCAATAGTTCGGTGCTTCTTATCCCTTTATCTGTGGGAATACACTTAAGCAGTGTTTGTTGCCTGAGAAGCGTGTTTGCATTTTTATTTGCCGACATAACAGACCTTTTAATCTAATGATGAACCATGACACGACAAAGCTTTAGTGATTAAGCAGATAACCTACCTGAAAATATTTCTCGAAGTAGTCCATATATTCTGATTTATCTCGGTACCAATGTTTTGCTCTTTCTTGAGTATCTTCATCATAATATTCTTCAAATACGTTGATTAGTGCGTCACATTCATTGGCGCTAACGGGGAGTCGGCTCATCAAATACATTAACTCTTCAGGTGCGAACCTTGGCATGTTCATCAATAAAAATAACCAGCCTTGTTGTATTGCACAGTGCTTTTGCAATGTTCTACGAAACCAGTATTCATAGCCCCATTCCCCAACTGAATAATGTTCCGGCGCAAGGGCTAAGGCTTGCAGTAAGCTACTGTGGGGATGAAAATGCATGACTATTTTTGCCGCCAGCATTATCGGCACAAAATTCCGATTGAAGGCTTTATTAGGCTCCCTTGGCTTTGATTTCCCCTTTCTTGTTGGCAAGGGTAATTTTGATTTAAACCATTGATGTTCAGTACGACTGCGTGGATCTCCACCATAGCGACGATTTAATCTTTGGATGGTCAGATAATGCGCATCAAGTAATAATTCAGCCTGTTCAAGTAAGACATTCGGTTGCAAAGCGGGATCGCTGCTTGTTGACATTAAAGACATCAATGATTCATTACTGTTGAGAAATAGTGTCCATAAGCTATAAAAAGGTGAATCTTCTTCCATGGCGTATTTTCCTGAGCGCGTAGCGCAAAGGGCTTTTACATTTCTAGCTGGGTTTGGAAGCTTACTTTCCCAGCAATCTAATGCGAGACGAACCAACAATGTCATATCATATTCTTCGGCCCACGGGTTGTTGTAGTCATCTCTTAGAAAATTATCAACCCTATCAAACTCCTGAGATTCTTGGATCCATACGCGCTCTGTCAGAGTTGGTTGCTCAGCATAACCAATACCAAATTTATTCTCATCATCAAGGAGAGACAATAACGCTTCAGTTTCTTTTTTAAATGATTTAAAGATGATCATAAACCGCCCTCTTAGATTTTCGGTTGATAACTAAATCAAAATACTCTGTGTAATTTTCGAGTGAATTGTTTGCGCCTGGGTAATAGCCTTGCGGTGGGTATTTCTCAAAAAAAGCTAGTTTGACTGCGATGCATTCAATAGCGTTTGAGTTCGGCTTTTCGAGCAAAAACAACAAATGCTCTGGAATAATGTGTTCGAAATTGTTAACTAGAAAGTTGATGCCTTCTTTTTGATAGCAATGACTGAGTAAAGTACGGATTAGCAATAATTCCCCTGCATTTGGGTACAGCAAATACGGTGGCCAACTGAGTGCGACATCCTTAAGAACGTGGCTATTGGGTTTTACCTGCATCAGTAACACTGAGGCCAGCATAAAATGATTGCTGTAGGTTGAAAAAATTGCTGAGCCATCATCACGTGCTACTTCTGTAGCTGCGCGATAATCATCCCAATGTTTTGATTCAAAACCTTCCTGCCGTTCCCTTAGTGTTGAATGTGTTATTAACAAAAAATCTAATAGTGCTTCGGCTTCAGTGACTAAAGAAGCCTGAATTGATTGAGATGCTGCTAACATTTGACTCAGCGAGCCATTATTAACGTTCGCGCAAAACGCGGCCCAAAGTTTAGATAACTCAGGGTAAGTATCTTGGTTATCAAGCGGATTACGCGATGCTAATAAATGTTTAATTGCAAGAGCATTAACACATAACGAGTGCGTCGATTCTTTTAATAACAATCGAGAAAGCAGTAGCTCGTCATACCAACCTTCTGGCGTCGCTAACACGTGTTGATATATTCCTTTCCAATCTTCAGATAGTGCTAACCAGACTCCTGGGAAATCCAATAATATATCCCCAGGTTTTAACTGTTCATAATGTGGAATATCACCCACTTCAAGCAAGGTCAGTAGGCTGATTGACTCAATAACTAGACCATCCATAGTACACCTCAATACATTATTTTTTAATATTATACGCAGAGGTGCGACAGCTTAAGTCGTAACTAAAAGGAAGTGTGTACAACGGACTTTTATATTATCGCTAGGCAATGAATCTTAGTAACCTGCGGTACAGAAAGTGGTTTAAGTGGCTTGTTGGATGGCGTCATTTATAGCCCATCTTTTACCATGGAAAGTGGTTGAATGCCATCGTCAAATGCGACAATCTGATTGACATCAGACGGTTGAGTGAGAATAATACGCGGCAGGTTGCAGAGAAGCCTGTCCGCAAAAGATGATATCACTCTGATAAATTAATAGCGTTGCGAATCGATTTCATATCGAACCTACAGCAATCAAATAAGTTTGGCTTAGCGGAATGCCAATAAACTTAGGAGAATTGTTTGTGAAACATGCAACAGCTAACACTTTCAAACCCGCCAGTATCAATGTTGAACCTTCTGACATTGTGCCCTTGGTAGTCACCGAAACACCCTTCCACGGGAAATCTCACTCAAGCTCTCAGCCAACAGAGTACTTAGGTACGTTAGCTATCCCTACTTTGTATTTGCGTTTTGCATTACCTATGGCCTTCGCCATGATGCTCAGTGGCAGCTACAACTTAGTCGACTCTTATTTTATTTTGAAATACATCGGCGCCGATGCATTGGCTGGGGTAACGATTGCCTTCCCATTACAAATGATGATTTTCGCTTTAGCCTGCATGATAGGAAATGGGACTGCGACCTTAGTGAGCCGATTTTTAGGGGCAAACGAGTTTGATAAGGCGAGTCAAATCGCGAATACCGGTTTCGCGTTAGCCCTATGTTGCGGAGTGATTGTCACTGTCGTCTCACTCGCCCAGCTCGATAATCTATTAGCATTTATTGGGGTAAGCTCAACACTTGCCTTAGCTGCTATAGATTATCTACAACCCATTCTCTGTTTTAGTCTGTTCACCTTTTTGTTATCCCTTAGCGGTGATTTACTCAGAGCACAAGGCAAAGTCGTGGTGATGCTGCTGGTTATCTTGTTGTCGGCGGTCATGAACATTCTGTTCGATACACTCTTTATTGCCGTTTTGGAGATGGGCATAAGTGGTGCGGCGTGGGCAACGGTAGCGGGCCAATGTGTGAGTCTATTTATCGCCGTCGTCTATTTTGTTCCAAATAACTGCTTTGCCAATAAGCAGGCGCTTCATAGGCAAGCTGCCCAGCCTATTTGTTTTAGAATAGAGCAGATAAAGCTCAACCTCACTGAGATAAAAGCGATTCTTGGCTTAGGTAGCCCAATACTATTGTCATATCTTGGGATTGCCTGCGTGATCTCATTGGTAAATCATATTTTAGTCAGTCATTTAGCCAATGTAGTGCCCAATACGCCAGCGGCGAATGAGGTCGCGTACATGATCAGCGCTTATGGTTTGATCGGCCGCTTTAATATCTTTATCGCCCTGCCGCTCATGGCTCTCACCAGTGCAGCACAAACGATCAGTGCCTATAACTATGGGGCGATGGCATCTTCTCGGGTGTTAGCGTGTGCTAAATGGGGAATCGTCTTGACCTGCTGTTATCTGAGTGTAGTGACAATCATATTTATGGGGTTTCCTACCTCAGTATTTGGTGTTTTCACCGATGACCTCGCACTCATTGCCGCCTGTGTTAAGATTTCGAGTGTGACGTTTATCGCCTTACCTTTGGCGGGGATCACAGGTATTGCGATTGCTGTGTATCAAGGCACAAACCGCCCTAAGCTTGCATTGCTATTATCTGGGATAAAAATCTATGGTTTATTACTGCCCCTGCTGGTTCTGTTACCTCAACTATCCTTTACAGATATTTCATTTATCACAGGTGCATTAAACATTAAGATCATGCCAAACGCTTTGATTGAGTTATGGATGGCCTTTCCAATCGCGGACATCTTAGCTTGTCTCTTGAGTTTATTGATCATCAGTATTTGGCCTTTCATTCACGTGCCGCAAGCAAATAGAGTCAGTCATGGAGGTAATGCAAAATGAAGTTAGCCAATATGAAAGACTCAAGCACCATCGCATTAAATGAAACTAAAATTCGCGCTAAGAAGCTGCTCAAAGCTTGTCAGCAAGGTGAGCTGTCAGCCAAGCAAAGAGTCACAACCTTAATAGCGAAGTTGGGTATCTTACACTCAGATCTCCAGTTAAAGCATTGCCAACAAGTGATTGCTCGTGAGCTAGGGTTTATCGATTTTCATCATTGCCAGCGAGTCCTGTCGGGTCAAGCCATACTCGGGGATGATTGGGGAAACTTATTCCACACTAAGCAATGCGAGACGCTACTTAATCATTGGTTTACTGGCTATTTAGCCGCGCGTGATTTTAATGCACAAGCTGAGGACACATTGTTACTCCCCTACAAGAAGCAGTTTTTTGTGGTGGAGCGGCTGGATTACTGCAATGCGCTGAATTTGTCGATAATTTCGCAGCAGGTGGATAACGCCAGCGAACCGACTATCCTGCGGGATCTGGTGAGTAGCTATGCTAATGCAGAGTGGAACGCCTTTGCGCTGGCCATGATCCAACACAAACTACCCAAAGTGTAATGATGGCTGAGATTGTCAGTGCATCATCTTGAATGAGCAAATCTAGAGTTAAATGACAATAACCAACAAGGCCATCAATGCTGATGGCCTTGTTGGTAAACTATGATGGAGGCGCTGCGTTTCGAATCAGAAACTCAAAGCTAGAATAGCTAAAATGCAAAAAGCCGCTAATTGCTTAGCGGCTTTTTGACTGAATATGGCGGAGGAGTAGGGATTTGAACCCTAGGTGGGCTATAAACCCACGCCGGTTTTCAAGACCGGTGCATTAAACCACTCTGCCACCCCTCCGAACGAGGCGCATAATATAAGTAAGTGTGTTGACTGTAAAGCACTAACTCTCAATTATGCGCCGATTGTTGCTATTACACTCAATCCGCTGGATTTTGCTTCACATCGGCCACTATGCCAACACGTGCGGGATCTGGCTTAGTGAAATGTTTGGCAAAATCGTCCCACCCTTGTTGGCTCTTCAGCACATAGCCGACCACAACTAAGATAGCGCAACATAGGATGCCCCAACCGATCGCTACTTCACCTATGCTTGCCCACATAGCAACTAAGCTAGATGCACCGAAGGCAATGCTGATCTGCAAAAAGTTCTGTAATCCTGCGGCCTTAGCGGCATTCTGACTAAACTGCTGTAGCGCGCTGTTCACGACTATCGGGTAAATGGCGCCATTAGCTGCGGCCAAAATAGAGAACGAAATAAGCAGTGGGAAAATCGTGCTTGCTGGGAAAATCAGCGTGAACATGATGATCGAAATAACGCAGGCTGCGAAAATCGACAACAAGATATTCAGTGTTTGATGCCCGCCAATGCGTTTTATCAGTAACTTACTCGCATAACCACCGACAATAAACATGATGGTTTGTGGGATAAAGCTAAGACCGATTTCAGTTGGCAGATAACCGTGCATTTCCATCACAATCGGCCATACGGTTAGATAAGCAAAGAAAGCACCGGAACAGGCGCCGAAGATCACGACGTTGCCTAAATAGCGGGTGTTTTTCAAAATTTGCCCATAAGATACCGCAGCATGTTCACTGTGTGTATGCTGACGCTTGCCTGGCACAAAGTACAAGGTCATCAATATCAGTAGAAAAGCGATAACACACAAAGAGATAAAGATTGCACGCCAGCCTAATTCGTTCAGAATGTAAGCGCCAAGGATCGGTGCTAATGCAGGCGATAATGCGACCAGTGGCATAATGTTACTGAAAATACCTTGGGCTTTATCGGCATCATATTGTTCCACCACAATCGCTTGCCAAATAACCCCTGCACTACAGGCGCCAATCGCTTGGAAGAAGCGCGCGGTATTGAGCATTAGGATAGAATCACTGTTGGCAATAAACACGCTTGCAATGGCAAACACCACTAGGCCAAAGATCAGTGCCCAACGTTTGCCGATTTTATTGACTAAGGGGCCATAAAGTAGCTGACCTAAGGCAAGACCCGCCAGGAAACAGGTCAGCGACATCGCCACCTGTGATGGGGTACTGTTAAGTGAGCCTTCAATTGCTTTGAAAGCAGGCAAATACATGTCAGTGGCAATAAAGCCGAGCATGCTCAACATGGCTAAATAGAATAGAAACATAAAGAACTTTATGTTTACAAAGGTGTTACTAGACGTTTTCATAAAATAATCGGGTCGGATTGACTAAAGCGTGCAGTCTAATGACTTGTTAAATCGATTGGAAACGTTTATTTTTGACTTGTGCTATCAATTATTTTCATTGGAACGGACGTCAGCTATGCTCTCAGAACAAGCGCTAGAACTCATAGATATTGTGGCTCGTGTAGGAAGTTTCACCGCGGCGGCGAATCGGCTGCATAAAGTGCCCTCTGCCGTGAGCTACGCGGTCAAGCAAATAGAAGAAGAACTCGGCGTCATTCTTTTCGAACGTCATCATCGCAGCGTAACCTTAACCCCTGCGGGTGAACATTTTGTTAAGCAAGCCAGAACCTTGCTTACGCAGATGGACGAGATGAAGCGTGGCACGCAGCGCGTAGCAAACGGTTGGCAACCGACCTTGTCTATCGCGCTGGATAATATCGTCCGTGCCGATAGGATCAGTGTATTGATTGCTGACTTCTACCGTCATTTCCATGATATTGAATTGATTATTCGCATTGAGGTCTTTAACGGGGTTTGGGAAGCGCTCGCCACGGGCCGCAGTGACATTGCAATTGGTGCAACAACCGCAATTCCGGTCGGCGGCGTGTACCAATATAAAGACATGGGCGATATTGAGTGGGCTTTTTTAGTCAGCAAAAATCATCCATTGGCCAATATCGACCGTCCGCTAAGCGACGATGAGCTGCGCCCTTTCCCCTCGATTTGCCTAGAAGACACCTCTCGGGAAATTCCAAAACGTATGACTTGGTTGCTCGAAAATCAACGTCGCCTTGTTGTCCCCGATTGGATCCGCGCCATTAACTGTTTCCGCGAAGGTTTAGGCGTTGGTTATATGCCAGTGCACTTAGCAAGTGTGTTTATTAAAGCGGGTGCGCTGGTTGAGAAACAACTGGAAAATCCTAAGCAGACCAGCCCTTGTTGTCTCGCGTGGAATGCCGACAAGATGTCACCTGCGCTCGCTTGGGTGCTGGAATATCTGGGCGATACTGAAAAATTGCATAAAGAGTGGCTGGCTTAAGCTTGGTTTAAACTCAATATGCTGATCTAGTCCTTATACTTGGCATTGAACTTGTCTTTGAAATCGGCATTGAACTTAACATTGAACTTGAAATTTGCTGTAAGTGCTCCTAAGTTCAGCAGGCCTATTTATCAAGCCCATTAAGTTTTAACCAAGCATTCATGTGCTTAGTGGATAAAGATACGGATGCAGCCATCTCAATCCTAAACGCTTAGCACTTAAGATTGATATGTGAGATGAGGCAAAATTTTTAAGATTAACAATTTGTTATTCATGGTTCTATGACTTTCACCCGTATCTCAGGTACGGTATCATGAATGCAGTTAAGTTCGTTTTAGGATTTTACGGGAACTTAGTGTGCTGTAAAAAATCAAAATGATCAGTTTGGAAATGTGTCAACGGAGATCAACATGACCCAAGAAACCTTATATTCGACAAGTGCGTCAACACTGGAAGTGAACAAACTTCTTAAAAACACTTATATGCTGTTGTCTATGACATTGGCCTTCTCTGCCCTGTGTGCTGGCTTGGCAATGGCATTAAATATCAGTCCATTAGTCTCCATTGGCTTGTCCATTGGTGGCCTAGTGCTGTTGTTTGTGACCTTACGTAAAGCCGAGTCTGCAGCGGGTATCTTCTGGGTATTTGCCTTTACTGGTATGGAAGGCGCTTCACTGGGCTACATGCTGAATCACTACGCTGGTATGGCAAACGGTCCACAGCTAATCATGCAAGCACTGGGGTTAACGTCAGTGATTTTCGTTGCCTTATCAGCCTATGCGGTGACCACTAAGAAAGATTTCTCTTTCCTACGTGGGTTCTTGTTCGCTGGCTTGATTGTGGTGATTGCCGCTGCCGTAATTAACATCTTTATGGGTAACAGCATTGCCTTTATGGCGATTAACGCCGGTATTGCATTATTGATGACAGGTTTTATCCTGTTTGATACTAGCCGTATTGTGAACGGTGGCGAGACGAACTACATTCGCGCAACTATCTCATTATACTTAGATTTCTTAAACCTCTTCATCGCGCTGTTGCACCTTATGGGCATAGGCAACGATGACTAATCCTAGTTAGCGATTTTTAGCTTAACTTGCGTTAGAATGGCCCTACTTTTAGGGCCATTTTTATTTTAAATGAGCAAATTTATTATCCAAGTGAACGGGCCCGCTTATGGCACGTCGGCGAGTGTTAACGCCTTACGCTTTTCCCAAGCTGCACTTTTGGCTGGGCATCAGATTATCTGTGTGTTTTTTTATCAAGACGGTGTGTATAACTCCACAGATTTAAGCTTACCCGCCTCCGATGAAAACGATGTGATCAGTGACTGGAAACAGCTCGCGCAATCCCATCAGCTCCCGTTAGTCAATTGCGTTTCAGCAGCGCTGCGCCGTGGGATTGTGAGCAAGCAAGATGCCAGCGAGAATGGCCTAAGCCACTGGAATGTGGGCGAGTCATTTATCATGGGCGGTTTAGGCGAGCTTGTCACCGGCATTGAATCGGCCGACCGATTGATCAGTTTTTAACTCTCAGGGTGACTATGAAAAAATTGTGTATCCTATTTCGCTGTTCGCCACACGGTACTGTTCGTGGCCGCGAAGGTTTAGATCTCGCCCTGCTGAGCGCCAGCTTTGAGCAAGAAGTAAGTTTGGTATTTGTCGATGAAGGTGTGCTGCATTTGATTAAAGATCAACAGCCTGAGCTTATCGGCGCTAAAGATTACATCTCCACCTTTAAAGCACTGCCGCTGTACGATATCGAGTCGGTATTTGTCTGTAAGCAATCCTTAGCCGACTACGGCTTAAGCCATGGCTTACTGTCAGTTCCTGTTACTGTGGTCAACGATGAGGCCATCGCTGCCCATTTAAAACAGGTGGATGAGGTCTTAGTATTCTGATGATTTTACATCATATTCAAACATCTCCCAGCCGAGATAGTGCGTTGAAACTCTGCTTACGTTACGCCTGCAAGGAAGATGCGATTCTACTATCGAGCGATGGCGTGAACGCGTTACTGCTGCGTCAATGGGCAATGGCATTATCGCCCTTCAAGTTCATGGTCTTAAAAGACGATGTCGTCGCTCGAGGCCTATCTGAGCGTTTAAAGAACGTGACGCTTATCGATTACAATGAGTTTGTGGCTCAATCATTACTCCATGACAAGGTGATAACGTGGTAAATCCATTGCAATTTAATGGCGCAGAAATCGCCCGTGACCATCAAGGTTATTTAAAAGATCTCAACGATTGGCAACCGGATATGGCTTTACTATTGGCGGCAGAAGAGCAAATCGTGCTTACGCCCGCCCATTGGGAAGTGATTAATTTTGTTCGCGATTTTTATCTTGAATACAAAACGAGCCCTGCTATTCGCGTATTGGTCAAAGCTATTGGCCAAGCTTTAGGGCCAGACAAAGGCAATTCAAAGTACTTATATACCTTGTTCCCTATTGGCCCAGCAAAACAAGCTACCAAAATTGCGGGCCTGCCAAAGCCAGCTAAATGCATTTAATGGTATTGGGTTAAGTCATCACACTTAACTCGATATCGAACATAAGCGTCAAATGTGAGCATTGAACATCAATGTGGCACAAAAAGAAAGGCATGTTCCCTTGGGAAACATGCCTTTCTTTTTACTTGAACAAAGTTAATAGGGTTATTTGACGTTTTCTAACACAACCCAGACGGCTTTGCCTATGGTCGCCAACATCACAGCAAAAAATACAGCAATGACAGCGGTATAGGAAAGCCAACGGAGATAGCGCTGGCCTTTATCCATAGTATTATTTTGCGTTCCATTAGCCTATTTGAGTTAAGCCGCCCATGTAGGGACGCAGCACTTCTGGGATTGTGATACTGCCATCGGCATTTTGATAGTTTTCTAAAATAGCGACTAAGGTACGACCGACAGCTAAACCTGAACCGTTTAAGGTATGCAGTAACGCGGGCTTATTGTCTGCTTTCACGCGGTAACGTGCTTGCATACGACGGGCTTGGAAATCCTTCATGTTTGAACAAGAAGAAATCTCACGATAAGTGTTTTGTGCAGGTAACCAGACTTCGATGTCGTAGGTTTTGCTTGAGCCAAAGCCCATATCACCAGTACATAAAATCACAGTACGGTATGGCAGACCTAAACGTTGCAATACAGTTTCAGCGTGACCTGTTAGCGCTTCGAGCGCCGCCATTGAATCTTCCGGCTTAACGATTTGCACCATTTCTACTTTATCGAATTGATGCTGACGGATCAGACCACGGGTATCTTTGCCGTATGAGCCTGCTTCACTGCGGAAACATGCGGTATGCGCGGTTAATTTAATCGGCAGCTCGTCTTCATCAACAATGCTATCGCGCACTAAGTTGGTTAATGGCACTTCGGCCGTTGGGATCAAGCTTAAGCCTTGGCCTTCTTCGGTGGCAGGCTTTGTGTGGAACAAGTCTTCACCAAACTTAGGCAGTTGACCTGTGCCCAGTAAGCTTGCCTCGTTAACCAGTAACGGCACATAGGCTTCGGTATAACCGTGCTCTGTGGTGTGCAAGTCCAGCATGAACTGACCAATGGCGCGGTTTAAGCGGGCAACTTGGCCTTTCATCACGATAAAACGTGAGCCAGTGATTTTCACTGCATTTTTAAAATCTAAACCGTTTAGGCTTTCGCCTAAATCGATATGATCTTTAATTGGGAAATCAAACGTGCGTGGCGTGCCCCAGCGGCGAACTTCAACGTTCTCCGTTTCATCGGCACCGATTGGCGCTGATTCGTCTGGTAGGTTGGGCATCGACATGGCAATGGCATTGACTTCTTCAAGCACGGCCGCCAGTTCAATCTTTCTGGCATCCAGCTGTGAACCTAAATCGCCCACTTGCGCCATGATCGCTTCAACATCTTCACCACGGGCTTTAGCTTGGCCAATGGATTTGGAGATGGCATTACGCGACGCTTGTAATTCTTCGGTAGCCACTTGCAGTGACTTACGCTTTTCTTCTAATTGAGTGAGGTGAGCTATGTCTAAAATAAAGCCACGGGTGGCCAGTCGCTCAGCGGTAACTTCTAATTCGTTGCGCAAAAATTTAGGATCTAACATGTGATATATTCTTAATAGTTAAATGCGAGAAAAAACCAGTTGCTGACCTAAGTACACCATGAATAAACATAGACTTAGATTCAACACCACATTCAAAGTCGCCTTCAGCCAATCCCCTTCTTGCAGCAGCAATAAGGTTTCATTAGAGAAAGTCGAAAACGTTGTCAAAGCGCCCAACAGGCCAATACCGATCAGCGCTTTGAGTTCTGGGCTGATATGACTCATTTGCCCCAGTGCGTAAATTACGCCCATTAAAAATGAACCGAGGACATTAACCAACAGTGTACCAAAAGGAAAACTGCTGCCAAATACTTGGATCATGAATATTGAAATAAGATAGCGAAAAACAGCCCCAATTGAACCACCTAGCGCCACAAGTAAGAGATTATTCATATCTTTTGTGCTCGCTGGCTTGATCTAACTGGGCTAATTGCGCCAACTTATCTTTGATTCGCTTCTCGAACCCTCGCTCAGTCGGAAAATAAAACTGCGCTGTTTGCAGGGATTCGGGGAAATAATTTTCACCACTGGCATAGGCATTGGCTTCATCGTGGGCATATCGATACCCTGCTCCCATGCCAATGTCTTTCATTAATTGAGTCGGTGCATTGCGTAAATGGTGCGGCACTTCGACTTGCCCAGTATCGCGAGCTAACTCACGGGCGGCCTTAAATGCGGTATAGACAGCGTTACTCTTAGGCGCGCTGGCAAGATAAACAATGGCTTGTGCTATTGCTCGTTCACCTTCGGCTGGTCCAACACGGTGAAAACAATCCCAAGCATTAAGCGCGATGGTCATCGCCGCAGGATCGGCATTGCCGACATCTTCAGAGGCAATCGCCAGTAAGCGCCTTGCGACATACAGCGGATCGCCGCCGCCTTCTAATATTCGACAAAACCAATACAGCGCCGCATCGGGTGCTGAGCCGCGGATTGATTTATGGACGGCTGAGATTAAATCGTAAAACTGATCGCCGTTCTTATCGAATCCGGCAACTTGGTGCCCCGCCACTTGGATCAACATCTCAGTGGTAAAGGTGCCACCGTCGATGAGCATATCACTCATCAACTCAATAAGATTTAACGCTTTACGGGCATCACCATCACAAAGTTGCGCCAGTGTGGTGAGCACATCGGTTGGCATCACAAATTGGCGTTGGCCTAAGCCGCGCTCGGTATCGCTTAAGGCTTGAGTCACTATGTGGGCGATCTCATCATGGCTTAAGCGCTTGATAAGATAAACCCGTGCCCGCGAGAGCAGCGCATTGTTGATTTCAAAGGATGGGTTTTCAGTGGTCGCACCGATAAAAATCACAGTGCCATCTTCAATAAATGGCAGAAAGGCATCCTGCTGGCTTTTATTGAATCGGTGGACTTCATCGACAAACAATAACGTGCGTTGACCACGGGATTCAGCCACGGCTTTCGCTTGCTCAATCGCCGCGCGAATATCTTTGACGCCAGAGGTGACCGCAGAGATGCGTTCAACGTGGGCATTTGAATAATGTGCGATTAATTCGGCTAAGGTCGTTTTACCTGTGCCCGGCGGCCCCCACAACATCATGGAATGGGCACGCCCCGCTTCCAATGCTTTGCGTAGCGGCTGGCCTTCACCCAGTAAATGGGCTTGACCTATGTACTCGGCGATCGTTCTTGGCCGCATGCGTGCGGCCAAGGGACGAAAGTCGGGGGCGAAATTAAAGGATAAACTGCTCACGCTATCGCCTAGTGCGCTGTTTTACGACGTTGATCATCAACATCGACATTGTCAGGCAGCACAAAGCTGAACAGCGCTTTGTCTTTATCAGTAATCGCTTGCTGATTGCTTAAATCAAATTGGCTCAAGTTACCTTTGTCATCGGCAACATTAAAGTTGGCTAACTGGGCATTTTTGAAACACACCTTGACGGACAATATGCCCGAATCAATCGCCTTAGGTTTGATCTCATAGCAGTCTTGTTGCTTAGTGACTGAATACTGTGACCAAGTGGCATCGTCGCGGTGGACTAACAAAGCAATAGGCGAAGCATTGATTGCCTCGGCAAAATCCATGATGACCACTTCTTCGGCGAAGGGATTGTAGATCCATAAATCTTTACCATCAGCGACAATTTGCGATTCATCTGGCTGAGTTAAATGCCAATAAAACTGATTTGGATAGGCCAATGCAAAGATACCAGAACCCGTCTGAATGACCTTTTTATTGACGTCAGTCACGGTTTGTTTGAAATCGGCTTTTAGTGATGCAGTACCAATCAATTTGTCTCTGAGCTGCTGCGCATCATCGGCAAACACTGCCGCGCTAAATAGTAAAGGTGAAGCTAACAACACAGCGCATAATCGTTTTTTCATTTTATTCCTTACCCTGTAAAACCCTTGGGTGTATCAAAGCCACGCCTTCGCGCGGCTTAATAATGTTTTGGTGCCGGCGGCGCTAAGACTTCACGGTTACCGTTGTGGCCTTGAGCCGAAACGATACCTTGGGCTTCCATCTGTTCAATAATGCGCGCTGCACGGTTATAACCAATCTTAAATTTACGCTGTACGCTTGAAATCGAGCCGCGACGGGTTTCGGTCACAAAGGCGACGGCTTCATCGTAGAGTGGATCGTATTCTTCATCGGTTTCTGCGGTTTCACCTGGTAGCAAGACTTGCTCACCATCGCTGGCACCATTGAGAATTTCATCGATATATTGCGGTTTACCACGGGCGCACCAATCGGCAACAACGCGGTGAACTTCATGATCGTCAACAAAGGCGCCATGGACACGGTTCGGAACCGCAGTACCCGGTGGTAGAAATAACATATCCCCCATACCGAGTAAGGTTTCTGCACCCTGTTGATCTAAAATGGTGCGCGAATCGATACGCGATGACACTTGGAACGCCATACGTGTCGGAATGTTGGCTTTAATCAAGCCAGTAATCACATCCACTGACGGTCTTTGGGTTGCTAGGATCAAATGTATGCCTGCAGCACGGGCCTTTTGCGCGATACGGGCAATCAACTCTTCCACTTTTTTACCGACAATCATCATCATGTCGGCAAATTCATCGACCACGACAACAATCGATGGCAGCTTATCTAATGCAGGCGCTTCAGGCTCCATACTGTCAGAAGACTTCCACATAGGATCTAAAATCACTTCGCCATTGGCCTTCGCCTCGGCAATTTTAGCGTTATAGCCCTTGATGTTACGTACGCCCATCATAGACATTAGCTTGTAGCGACGTTCCATCTCGCCCACACACCAACGCAGTGCATTGGCAGCTTCTTTCATGTCAGTAACGACTTCACAGAGCAAATGCGGAATGCCTTCATAGACAGACAATTCCAACATTTTGGGATCGATCATGATAAAGCGCACATCTTCTGGGCCCGACTTATACAGTAAGCTGGTGATCATCACGTTTACGCCCACTGACTTACCCGAACCTGTGGTACCCGCAACTAACAAATGCGGCATTTTACCAAGGTCAACCACCACAGGATCGCCGGCGATATCTTGGCCTAACACCATAGTCAAATTGGATTTACTGTCGGTAAAGGCGGCGCAATCTAACACATCGCGCATAAACACGGTTTCACGGAACTTGTTCGGCAATTCGAGTCCGACATAAGCCTTACCCGGAATAACTTCAACCACACGCACACTTTCAGCTAGCAGTGAACGGGCTAAATCCTTCGACAGATTAGAGATTTTTGACGCTTTAACGCCAGGCGCTAATTCCAATTCGAAGCGGGTGATCACAGGTCCTGGGTATACCCCCACCACATTGGCGATGATGTTGAAATCGGCTAACTTCACTTCAACCAGACGGGCGACTTGTTCTAACTCTTCTGGGCTGATCGGGTTCTTTTTACGATCAGGCACATCAAGCAAATTGATGCTGGGTAAGGGGTCCATGGGCTTTTTCGGTGCGGGTTTATCATCTTGCCCGGGTAGCACCACTATGCCATCCACAATTTTCGCTTTTTGATCTTGCTGCTTACGCTGGGCTTGATTCACAGCGCCCGTTGAGGCTTTTGTATCAAAATCAATGACGTCATCATCGGTAAAGCCTAAGCTTTCATCATCATCTTCCGCAAAGTTTTGGCTGTTAAAAACTGGCTCATTGTCGTCGTGATCGAATGCCTGCGAATTGAAATCGGCGCTTTCTTGTTCATCATGTCTTGCATCTTGGGCTTCGGTTAACCAAGGCGGCGCTTCAAAATTGCCATGGGCGGCCAAATCATCATGATCGATTTGAGGTTCAACCCTTTGTGTATTTTTGCTTTTACTGCCATTCAAACTCAAAATTTTTGCGAGTGCCGATAGCTTGTTTTTTTGCGGCGCAGCTTCTTCAGTATTAATGCTTTCGGTAATAAACCCTTCATCTGCGGCAGTAGACAAGGTTGGGGTTATTTCGGCTCTGCGACCAATATGACGCTCACGCACCTTTGGCGTTTCAACGACTGGCGGCTTTTCAAGCACATATTGTGATTCGCGGCGCTGCTTAAACTTATCGACTACAGACATAAAACCACGGGTATCTTCGGTTTCACGCTCACGCTTCATCGCATGCGGTAATAATTTAAGTTTCTTATAAATCCAAATAGAGACTAAGCCGATTTTCTCGACCACGGTCAGCCAGCTGATCCCCGTCAACAGGGTAAAGCCAGAACCTAAGAAGCACAGCAGCAATAAGGTGGTGCCGAGTTTATTAAAATACGGCAGCATGGCTTGGCCTATGACATCACCCGCCACTCCGCCTGCCGAAAACTCGTAGATGTTGTTAGCATTCATGCTCGCCAACGCAGAAAACCCAAGGATGATCAGCAAAAATCCAATCAATCTCAGGGCCACTGAAAAGTAATCAACTTCGAGCAAATGATGGGCGCGTTTGAACAGCAGCCAGCCGGTCGAGGCGACAATGATTGGCATAATGTAAGCCGTGACGCCGAAGAAATATAACAGAATATCGGCTATCCAAGCCCCTACAGCTCCGGTCCAGTTTTTTATGTCGCCTTGAAAATGCGACTGACTCCAACCGGGATCAGACGGACTAAAACTCGTCAATGCGAGTAAAATATAAGTGGCGAGGACACAACAAATGATGAGTCCGCCTTCCAGCAGACGTTGCAGGCCAGTGAGCGTGCGTACACTATTTCCTTGAGACAAACGACGTAATCCATAAAAAGTGAAAACAGGTGGGCTAACGATACCAGAATCCCACTAAATGTGGAGCACATTAGCCTGTTTTTCTGTGCAGAATTGGCCATGATTGGCAAAAATTAACCTATTGGGATGTTTAAGTATGCTTTTGGAGAGGAATGAGTTATTACACAATCACTTCCGTTAACAACTCTGCTTAAAAATGCCACAAAAATATGCCCCTAAGTTGGCGAACTTAAGGGCAATGACAAGGTTAATCGCTATAGGTGCTAAACGGGATAGTTGTGCTGACTTGACCAATAAATAAGGGGCCTAAGCCCCTTATTGTAAAACCAAACAATCAGGGTAATTTAGATATCTGAGAGTAGATGATTTATCGCTACGCGACTGGTGTGTTTAACCTCTTCCATCACGACATAAGTACGCGTGTCGGAAACAGAAGGTAATTTCAACAAGGTTTCACCTAACAAGCGACGATAAGCTGACATATCTGAAACACGGGTTTTCAGTAAGTAGTCAAAATCGCCTGAAACCAGATGACATTCTTGAATGTCGTCGAGTAACTGCACTGCACGGTTAAACTTATCAAACACTTCGGGAGTATCACGGCTTAAGGTGATTTCCACGAATACCAGTAGGGATGCACCCAGGAAATGAGGATTGACCAATGCGGTATAGCCATTGATATAACCTTGCTTTTCGAGTCGTTTCACTCTTTCTAAACACGGAGTTGGACTAAGTCCGACTCTTTTTGATAATTCCACATTAGAAATGCGGCCATCAAGTTGTAATTCATTAAGAATGTTGCGATCGATGCGATCCAAGTCTTTTACAGGACTCTTTTTATTATATGCCATTTATTTAACCTTGCTTTATCACTAAAACAACATTTTATTCTACGTATGCCGAAAGTTCAGCAGCATAAACTGCGTCGCCGATACTATACTAGATATCCCTGAATTAATCACGTTCAGGTCACGATAAAATAACAATTATGCCCATTAAAAGTGGGTTTTCAGGCAATTGAGGCTCAAAGATGATTATTGGTGTTCCCAAGGAAATTAAAAACCACGAATATCGTGTCGGTATGGTTCCTTCTAGTGTTCGCGAGTTAGCGATCAAAGGTCACGAAGTTTTTGTAGAAACAAATGCTGGCACAGGTATCGGTTTTTCAGATCAAGATTATATTGATGCTGGCGCCACAATTTTAGCGACTGCTACTGAAGTTTTCGCTAAAGCGCAGATGATTGTAAAAGTAAAAGAGCCTCAAGCAGTTGAACGCGCTATGTTGCGTCATGATCAGATTTTATTTACTTATCTGCATCTTGCGCCAGATTTACCGCAAACTGAAGATTTAATTAAAAGTGGTGCCGTATGTATCGCTTACGAAACTGTGACTGACGACCGTGGTGGCCTGCCCTTACTTGCCCCTATGTCTGAAGTTGCTGGCCGTATGTCAATCCAAGCTGGTGCTATGGCATTAGAGAAATCTTCTGGTGGTCGCGGTATGTTACTGGGCGGCGTTCCAGGTGTTGAACCCGCTAAAGTCGTGATTATTGGCGGCGGTATGGTCGGTACTAACGCTGCGCAAATGGCGGTAGGCATGGGTGCTGATGTGGTTGTACTTGACCGTAGCATTGATGCACTGCGTCGCTTAAATGTGCAATTCGGCTCTGCCGTAAAAGCCATTTACTCTACTGCTGATGCGATTGAACGTCATGTTATTGAAGCCGATCTTGTGATCGGTGGCGTACTGATCCCAGGTGCTGCGGCACCTAAATTGGTTACCCGTAGCATGATTTCACGTATGAAGCCGGGCAGTGCTATCGTTGACGTAGCAATCGATCAAGGCGGCTGTGTTGAAACTTCACACGCAACCACTCACCAAGATCCGACTTATATCGTTGACGATGTTGTGCATTACTGTGTGGCGAACATGCCAGGTGCGGTTGCTCGCACTTCCACTTTCGCACTTAACAATGCAACGCTACCGTATATTCTTAAGTTAGCTAACTTAGGCTATAAAGAAGCGCTGTTGCAAGACAAGCACTTACTCAATGGCTTAAACGTGATGCACGGTAAAGTAGTCTGTAAAGAAGTGGCTCACGCCCTGAATTTAGCGTTCACCTCTCCAGTTTCATTACTAGCATAGCTTTTAGGTAGTTTAAGCTTTCGGTGGAACATTGCGTTTGCTTTACCTAGCAAATAATCCAAATCGGCCTCGACTCTGTTGAGGCCGATTTTTTATTGGCCAGAACCAAAGCTCAAGCATGTGAATCGATAATCTCCCGTATCCAAACTTGTCCCGTGCTTTCGCTAGTGATGCCCTCTCAAGGTGTTTATTTAGCCGCAGTAAAGTAAAACTGACACTCTGAATACCAAAGCGCACTGACTCGATTAGCGCAATCTAAAAGAATCGCCCTCCAACACTTTACCCCCACAGGTAAATTCCCTACAATCCTTGCAATTTGCTAAAGGCACGGAGATAAAAATGAGCCAGGTCAGACATTGTAACTTATTGATTTTGGGTTCAGGCCCAGCAGGATATACCGCAGCAGTTTATGCTGCGCGTGCTAATTTAAAACCTGTGATGATCACAGGTATGCAGCAAGGTGGTCAATTAACCACTACGACTGAAGTTGAAAACTGGCCAGGTGACGCGGATGACTTAACCGGTCCAGCGCTGATGGAACGTATGCAGAAGCATGCTGAAAAGTTCGATACTGAAATCTTGTTCGATCACATCAACGAAGTGACTCTAACTGAGCGCCCTTTCCGTTTGAAAGGCGATAACGGCGAGTACACCTGTGATGCGTTGATCATCGCAACTGGCGCTTCTGCCCGTTACTTAGGATTAGAGTCAGAAGAAGCATTCAAGGGCCGTGGCGTATCAGCCTGTGCGACCTGTGATGGTTTCTTCTATCGCAATCAAAAAGTCGCTGTGATCGGTGGCGGTAACACAGCTGTTGAAGAAGCATTGTACTTAAGTAATATCGCCGCTGAAGTGCATCTGATCCACCGTCGTGACACTTTCCGCTCAGAAAAAATCTTAATCGACCGTCTGATGGACAAAGTCGCTAATGGCAACATCATCCTTCATTTAGACCAAACTATGGATGAAGTCGTTGGTGATGCTATGGGTGTGACAGGTCTTAAGATGAAGAGCACTAAAGATGGCTCAATTACTGACTTAGCCGTTGCAGGTGTGTTCGTCGCTATTGGCCATAGCCCTAATACTGGAATTTTTGAAGGCCAGTTAGAAATGAATCACGGTTATTTAAAAGTACAAAGCGGCTTGCAAGGTAACGCCACACAAACCAGTATCGAAGGTGTTTATGCTTGTGGTGATGTGATGGACCAACATTATCGTCAAGCGATTACTTCTGCGGGCACAGGCTGTATGGCCGCACTCGATGCAGAGCGTTATTTAGACGCTAAAAAGTAATTAAACTCTAAACTTTTTTCAACCAATAGCAGGCTTGGCCTGCTATTTTTTTAGCTAAAAATGACACATAAAAAAAGGGACCAAATGGTCCCTTCTCTACAGCAACAAACTAATTTCTTAGTTTAACGCTTCTTTTGCTTTTTCAACTAAAGTTGCAAATACAACTTTATCGAATACAGCGATGTCAGCCAAAATCTTACGATCGATTTCGATAGACGCCTTTTTCAGACCGTTGATGAAACGGCTGTAAGACAGACCATTTTGACGAGCAGCAGCATTAATACGTGCAATCCAAAGTTGACGGAATTGACGTTTTTTCTGACGACGGTCACGGTAAGCATATTGACCAGCTTTAGTTACTGCTTGAACAGCAACACGGTAAGTACGGCTACGAGCGCCATAATAACCTTTAGCTAGTTTTAAAACTTTCTTGTGACGAGCACGAGCGGTTACACCACGCTTAACTCTTGGCATTTTCTAATCTCCTAAATTAAGCGTAAGGTAATTGACGCGCGATTGCTGGAACGTCAGCTTTTGCAACTAAACATTTAGCACGTAAATGACGTTTACGTTTAGTGCTTTTTTTCGTCAAAATGTGACGTAAGTGTGCTTGCTTGCGCTTGAAACCATTAGCGGTTTTCTTAAAACGCTTCGCTACACCCTTGTCTGTTTTCATTTTAGGCATTTCTAAAACTCCGCATTGGGATGTTTAATAAAAAGCAAGGCGAGCAAAGGCCATAGACCTTCGCTACTTTAAGTTTTGCCCTACTTATTTCTTTTTAGGCGCTAGCACCATAATTGCTTGTCGGCCTTCCATTTTCGGGAAAGATTCAACAACCGCATACTCATCCAAATCAGCCTTGATACGGTTCAATAGATCCATACCTAGGTTTTGGTGTGCCATTTCGCGACCTCGGAAACGAAGCGTAATCTTCGCTTTGTCCCCGTCTTCCAGAAAACGTATCAGGTTGCGTAGTTTTACCTGATAGTCGTTTTCGTCAGTTCCAGGACGGAATTTAATTTCCTTAACCTGAACCTGCTTTTGCTTCTTCTTTTGTTCCTTGGCTGACTTAGCCTTATCAAAAAGGAACTTACCGTAGTCCATAATGCGACATACTGGAGGTTCAGCATTTGGGCTGATTTCTACTAGGTCTACACCTGCTTCATCTGCCAAATTCTGAGCATCTCTGATGCTTACCACACCAATAGCTTCACCATCAATGCCTGTTAAACGTACTTCTGGTACGCCTGTGATTTCTTCATTGATTCTATTAGGGGCCGGCTGACGCCCTGCTGTTTTTTTGATCTTTATGACCTATTCCTCCAACAATTTGAGACTACGGAGCGAAATCTGTTGATGGATTTTAGTGGCGAAATCTTCAAGTCGCATCTTACCTAAATCGATACCATCACGGGTACGCACCGCTACTTCCTTATTTTCCATTTCTTGATCGCCAACGACCAACAAATAAGGGACACGCCTTAAGGTGTGCTCGCGTATTTTAAAGCCTATTTTCTCATTCCTCAAGTCAAAAGACGCTCGAATACCTTGTTCTTTGAAGAATTTTACGACTTCTTCAACATAATCAGCCTGTTTATCGGTGATATTCATCACGACAACTTGCATTGGGGCTAACCAAGTTGGGAAACGTCCTGCATATTCTTCTATCAAGATACCCAAGAATCGTTCCAAAGAGCCTAAAATAGCACGATGGATCATCACTGGGGTCTGACGGCTGTTATCTTCGGCAACATAAGTTGCACCAAGACGGCTTGGCAACGCATAATCGAGCTGCACAGTACCACATTGCCACGCTCGGTCCAAACAATCGTGTAAAGTAAATTCGATTTTGGGTCCGTAGAACGCGCCTTCACCTGGCAAAATAGTGAATTCAATATTATTGTCACGCAGCGCTTGCTTAAGTGCTTCTTCCGCTCTGTCCCACATTGCATCGTCACCGATACGTTTTTCAGGACGAGTCGACAGTTTTACCACGATATTTTCAAAGCCGAAGGTGGCGTATGTATCGTAAACCATCTGGATACAGGCACTCACTTCTTCTTGGACTTGGCTGTCAGTACAGAAAATATGGGCGTCATCTTGGGTAAAGCCGCGTACGCGCATTAATCCGTGCAAAGAACCAGAAGGTTCATTACGGTGACAGCAACCAAATTCAGCCATACGTAATGGCAGGTCGCGGTAAGATTTCAACCCTTGGTTGAAGATCTGCACGTGGCCTGGGCAGTTCATTGGCTTGATTGCATATTCGCGGTTTTCACTGCTGGTCGTGAACATGGCTTCTGAGTATTTATCCCAGTGACCAGAACGTTCCCACAACACACGGTCCATCATTAATGGGCCTTTTACTTCTTGGTAAGTGTATTGGTTTAACTTACGGCGAATGAATCTTTCTAATTCGAGGAAGATGCTCCAACCGTCGTTATGCCAGAACACCATACCCGGTGCTTCTTCTTGCATGTGATACAAGTCGAGCTGCTTACCGATTTTACGGTGGTCACGCTTAGCCGCTTCTTCAAGACGGGTTAAGTGTGTGCTCAAAGCTTTTTTGTCAGCCCAAGCAGTACCATAGATACGTTGCAACATCTTGTTTTCTGAGTTACCACGCCAGTAAGCGCCAGCAATGCTCATTAATTTGAAATGTTGGCAGAAACGCATGTTAGGCACGTGCGGTCCACGACACATGTCTGTGTATTCTTCGTGATGATACAGCGCAGGCGTCGCGTCTTTGCTGATGTTCTCATCCAGAATGGCAATCTTATAATCTTCGCCGCGCGCAGCGAATGTATCGCGCGCTTCTTGCCAGCTAACCACACGTTTTACAACGTCATAGTTAGTTTTTGCCAGTTGAAGCATGCGCTTTTCTAAGGCGTCGATGTCATCTTGAGTCAACTTGTGCTCAAGGTCGATATCATAGTAGAAGCCGTTATCGATAACTGGACCAATCGCCATCTTGGTTTCTGGCCACATTTGCTTAATCGCGTGACCTAATAAATGTGCGCAAGAATGGCGAAGAATTTCAACACCTTCTTCGTCTTTGGCGGTAATGATTGATAGCTCTGCATCGGTTTCAATGAGATCGCAAGCATCTTTTAATTCGCCATTAACGCGGCCAGCGATACAAGCTTTCGCTAAACCTGGGCCAATATCGGCGGCAACATCGAGGGTCGATACAGCATGAGCAAACTCACGTTTGCTACCATCGGGAAGTGTAATTACAGGCATGAAATGTCCTTTCCAGTGGTGACCCACACGTAGGGCCACTTGGTTTTAGTTAATGTAAGAGAAATGCTCGCTAGGTTAAGACAGTACAGGAGTCTTAGCCGCCTTGCGTAGCAGGGCGTTTATTCTAAGGGATTGTAGCTAAAAGGCGCAAGCATATTGGCCAGAATTGGGATTGAAAGCAAAAAGCAAATTCATGATTTTGCAGTGTCTTGGTAACTTAGCGGTCATCTAACTCCCCTATTCTGGCGCCAGTTTATTAGCCATCACTGAAAACATGACAAGGGAGTTGATATGTTGAACTGCATTATACTGGCTGTAGCACTCACGAACACTGCCGCCGCTTTACCTGAGCCGCAGCATGTAAGTACAAACGAACCACAGATCGATACTCAAGTATTACTCGTTGATATTAAAAGTGAGCTTGAGCTACAGATGCAGCGTTTAACGCTGGATATTACCAAAAATGCCCGCGATGGCGTGTTACACAGCAGCGAAATGGAAGGATTAGTCACGGTTAAGGACTAAATGCTAAAAGGGTTATTGATCCACTAAGCAAACCCTTTAACCAGAACGTCTATCATGCTGCGTTTTGAGACCGACTTCGTCTAAGTCAGCGCACTGCACTCTGCTGTATACTCAAATAGGAAGCACTTAAATAGAAGCACTCGAATAGGACGCACATAAACAGCACTCAGGTTTGAACATGACCAACGCGCAAAACAATAGGTGCGATGAACGAACTAAGTGTGAGATGTACTGATTGAACTGAGCGATTCGCTCTATTCTATTGGGGCTCTGCTCTATTGTGGCTTTCTTCTATTAGCTATAAGGAGTTACACCATGAGAGTCATGAACAAAGTTATTGCTTGTCCCCACTGCGGGCACCATCAAGATATCAGTATCGATGCCAGCTGCGGAGATCAAGATTATTACGATGATTGCCGAATTTGTTGTAATCCCATTCACTTACGCTTACATATCGACGAATTGAGACGTACCGTTGAGCTGTATATCGATTCAGACGACGAGCAAATCTATTAAACGAGATTGCACTAAAGGCTGCGATGTCACGACACTAATGGGCTTGTTCGTTAAAACGCCTGGCCAGCACGCGCTCGACAGTGTCGACGATAACTTGCGTTTGGCTGTCGATCTCAATATTGAGTTCATCACCCACTTTATACTGACTCAAATTGGTCAGTTTTAGGGTTTCAGGAATTAAGTGCAACTTAAAGCCGGAGTCACTCACCTCGCCTACCGTTAAGCTGCAGCCGTTAACGCCAACAAAACCTTTATAAAAAATGTAATCCATCCATTTAGGCTCAATGCCCAGTGTCAGATCATAATGCTGTTCTGTATGGCTAATATCGACGACTTTAGCCTTAGTGTGAATATGGCCAGAGAGAATGTGACCACCAATTTCACTACCAAAAGTCAACGAACGCTCAACATTAACGCTTTGACCTATAGACAAATTAGCCAGATTCGTCAGTCGCAAGGTCTCTTCCACTACGTCGAAAAATACCCTATCATCAACGACCTGAGTCACAGTAAGACATACCCCGTTATTTGCCACACTTGCACCAATCGCAAGTCCCTCATGCAAATCAGGTTCGAACGCTACCTCAAGGGTATTTAGGCCATCTTTCTTATGTATTGCAACCACCTCGCAGGTGGCTTGAACTATACCTGTAAACATTTTCTGCTCGCTTAATCGTTAAAGGCTGTATTTATGAATAATTCAGGCTATCAAGCCAAACGTTTAATCCAATTGGCGCTGCCGGTGCTAATAGCTCAGGTCACTCAGACCATGATGGGCTTTATTGATACCGTTATGGCGGGCCGTGTTAGCGCGGTTGATATGGCCGCTGTGGCGGTCGGCACTAGCCTTTGGTTACCCGCTATTCTATTCGTCCAAGGTTTACTGATGGCTTTTACGCCTTTATTCGCCCACTACAATGGGGCGAATAATCAAAAAGCCATCCAACCTTTGGCCTTTCAAGGTGCCTATCTTGCCATCATTGGTGGCATTGGCGTGATGATTTTCCTCGCATCAGCGCCCTTTGTGCTTGGCCATATGGATTTAGAACCCGAATTATACCGCTTAACCATTGGATATCTCGACGGTATTTTATGGGGCGCGCCCGCATTTGTGCTATATCAAGTGCTGCGCGGCTGTAGTGAAGGGATTTCTTACACGTTACCAACTATGGTCATTGGCTTTGTCGGCTTAGCAGTGAACATCCCCGCCAACTACATCTTTATTTATGGACACTTTGGCGTACCTCCGATGGGCGGTGCTGGCTGTGGTATTGCCACCGCTTTGGTTTTTTGGGCCATGCTGATAGCTATGACTATTTATATGCAACTGCATAAGAAATTCGCGGCCTTGGCTCCTTTCAGTAAATTTCATCGTCCTGACTTTGAAACGATGAAAAAAATGACCAAACTCGGCATGCCGATAGCAATGGCGCTGTTTTTTGAAGTGAGTTTATTTGCCATTATTGCGTTGTTACTCGCCCCATTAGGTGCAACTGTGGTGGCAAGTCACCAGATAGCACTGAACTTTTCTGCGATTGTATTTATGCTGCCGTTGTCTATTGGTATCGCAGTATCGATTAGAATTGGCTATTACTTGGGTCGCGATCGTGCTGATATTTCTGCAGTGGTCGCCAAAGTGGGTTTATGGTTAGCGCTATCCCTTGCATTATCAACTGCAGTCTTGACCGTCATATTTAGATTCCAGATTGCAGAGCTTTATAATGGTGATCCAGAAGTTGTCGCTTTAGCCGGCAGCTTGATGTTAATGGCGGCACTGTATCAATTATCAGATTCAGTCCAAGTGGTTGCCGCCGGAGCCCTACGTGGTTATAAAGATACCCGCAGTGCCTTTTATATCACGCTGTTTTCCTATTGGGGCATAGGGATGTCACTCGGTTATACCTTGGCTTATACGGATCATATCGCTCCTGCCATGGGCGCACACGGTTTTTGGACCGGATTGATTGCAGGTCTCACCTCGGCGGCGCTGCTATTTTTCATTCGACTGCGTTACATCCAAAAACATGGTGTGCATTTAAGCCTGATTGAAGGCGACAGTTTGCATCACTAATCGGATAGGCAAGATTTAAAGCAACGGCGAGCATTAAGCTCGCCGTTTTGTTTATGTCTTAGTGGTTTGACGTGCTCAGTAAGTCTAACTTGCCGTTATATCAACAACTTTGTTGAAACACTGGACAAGTTGCACAGCAATTCACCATTTGACGACAAATTTGATTTTTTTGCTTGCCAGCCCTGCGCTATGCCCCTAATATAGCGCTCGTTCCAAGGCGCAACGCTTTTGAATAGCAAGTTAATATTTACGATGCACCCGTAGCTCAGTTGGTTAGAGCACTACCTTGACATGGTAGGGGTCGGTGGTTCGAGTCCACTCGGGTGTACCACTCTCTTCACAGAGTCTAAAAAGTGAAATTCAAACAGTGCACCCGTAGCTCAGTTGGTTAGAGCACTACCTTGACATGGTAGGGGTCGGTGGTTCGAGTCCACTCGGGTGTACCATTTTTCAGTTGTAATCCGCTTTAATATTCATTTATCCAATCAGCGTTAATTAATACTCAAAATAAACGATAGCTAACGATGAAAATGACAAGGCATCATATTACCTTGGCTATGCTTTGATATTGATGTCCCAACAGCCGATAGCCGTGGGTGTACAGCGTTGCCCTGCCATTACGGCAAAACCCGATAAGCGTGATATTGCTTTTCTCAGCTAACTCCAACGTCAGTGAAGTCACGGCGGACATAGCAAACAGAATTTGGATATTGGCACTAGCGGCCTTCTGCACCATCTCAAAACTCGCGCGACTGGTGAACAATACGGCCACTGGACGTGCCACATTGCGAGCGGCAAAGGCACCAATTAACTTGTCGAGTGCGATATGTCTGCCTATATCTTCATAGGCGGCGATGATCTGTCCTTGATGGTTAAGCCCCATGGCCGTTGAATCATGTGAATTAAATAGGCGTAATAAACAGTGTTAATAATTTACAGATATAATCCATGTCGAGAATGAAACACGTACCTGTACCAATTTAATTAGCAACTGCAATATTAGGCGTGTTTAATATTTGAATTGGCCTAATAAAAAAGGGATAGCCGATATTAAGGCTATCCCTTTACGATTAGGCTAGAAGTTTAGAAACGATAACTAAAACTCACCGTGGCATTACGCGGCGTACCATAGTGATACACGCTATAGGCTGCAGATGATGCAGACATATAAGCATAGTATTTTTCATCTAGAAGATTTTCTATGTTAATTTGCAGATCCATATTGTCGGCCAAGTTATAGCGAGCCATCAGGTTCACTAAAGTGTAAGCGTCCTGTTCTATTAACACTGTATTTTCTGAGTAGCTGTCACTCTGCCAATTAACACCCCCACCCACAGTTAATTCAGGCAGATAATCGACAAACTGATACGTGGTAAATAGCTTAAACTGTTTGCGTGGACTTGTGGTTGCCATCCTGTTTCCTTCCACATCTTCAGCTGTAAACTGAGAATAGCCCGCTGTGATGTTCCAACCATCAATAAACTCGCCTACAGCCTCTAACTCGAAACCTGTACTTTCAGTACCCTGAGCAGCTTTGTAATTAGTAACAGGTTTCCCATCAATTATGACAGTTCCATTTGGTGTTGCTAGGTTGTCTTGATCAATTTTAAATAGCGCGACAGTTGTGTGCAGACGATCGTCAAGATAAGCACTCTTCAGACCAAGTTCATAAGCTTTACCTTTTAATGGGTCGAGATACTCTCCATAAGCATTAGTCACATTTTGCGGATTAAATATTTCGGTATAA